>NZ_JBFUMH010000001.1:0-181339 GCF_054049475.1 Microvirga sp. P5_D2
AGGACCTTTGACCGACGGCAGCAGGTGGATCAGGCGGCGGTTGTCGAGAACAAGCGGCTGGGTCCGGTGCTGGCCTATATCGCGGAGCGGCAGAAGGAGCTCGACATGAGCCGCAGCCGCAAAGCACCGCGTCGGCGAGGGCAGGCCAAGAGCCTGTTCAAGGTGGGCTGAACTCTCAGCAGTCGCTCCTCAGAAGTGACATCTCTAACGAGCACAATCAGTGACTTGTCTAACGAGTTCTGACATCGCGGACAATTACCTCAATCGCGGAGAAGCGGTTTCCATGCCCGGATCTGCCGATCAGAGCAGAAGCGCGGTGGATCTCCGAAGAGGCGCCAATAGCCAATCCCGGCCTTGGGGTTCAGCGTCCAGTATCCCACGGACAGCGGGACCTCGGGAGGGGTCTCGTCCTCGGTCATCCAGAGGATCACAGGCGCGCCATCACGCGGTGCATCACTGATCGGGAACCAACCCCCGTTTCGAGATTCCATTGACATAGCCGGATGGATCTCCAGCGTGACTGCGGCGTTTGCATGCCGTCCATAGATCTAACCAGCGAAACGCTAAATGAATCTTCCCGCCTCTGAACGTCCCTTTCGGCCGAATGATCCTCAAGCCGAACTTGATCAGTTCGGCCACCAAGCCGCCTCCCTCCTGGCTCTCGTCCTGACACTTTCCGGTATGACCTATGCGATCCTGATGCAGGTGTTTCTCTGAGCCTCTTCGCGAGCAGGCCTCAGTACCGATAGCCATAGGACGGATAGGGCTGGTAGCCGTAGGTCGCCCGGCGAGGGGCACGCCCGCCTAGGCACTTCACCTCTCCCTTGTACTGGCGGCTCTTCTCCAGCTTGTGCTCGTACTTGCACCGACCGTCGTCCTATTCCTGCTTAAAAGCCCGGCGCTCACGGCGAGGACGCTCATAGCTGTATCCCCGGCCGGGATAGTCGTAGCTGCGCTCGTAGCCGCCACGCCAGCGGCCTTTGCCACTCTCGTCCTTGTCCGGGTCGGCCGAGGCGCTGCCTGCCCATCCGACCAGGATCAGGCTCAGCGCGGCAATCCATCCAAGAACCTTCATGACTCGACCCCTTACGCTCTCAGGGCGAACGTGGGGGCATGGGGAAGGTTCACTATGCGGGTCAGCCTGAACTGGACCCAAATGGTGGCTCCGCCGCATTCCATATTGCGGCCTTATCGAAAATTCGCGAGGCGTTCCGATAGAACCTGGATCAACTCGAAATGGTTTTTCAGAGCCTCCTCCACGGGGGCACCGAAACCAACGCCCGCTAAGGCGCGAATTTGCTTTTCCTCATAGGCGATGCGCTGCCGAATGCTTTCGGGGTGGTGTGCTTTGCCGCCTCTTTTTGCACCCATCTGGATGGCTGACCGTTTGGCCTAGGCAGCAGACCCTCAGGGTTGCTGTCCCAAAAGGTCAATTTGCCCCACGGAATAAGCCGGGCAATAAACTGCTCTATCACATCTTCTCGATGAGAGGGTTTCGCGTCTCATTCGGCCAAGCAAACTTGGCACCCTCGTGCCCCGGAAGCCAGTTCCATACTGGCAGTTCTGCAAATTTCACGGTCTGTTTCGCGCGAGGCGCAGCCCATAGGCCATCTGGCCTAATTTTTCCGATCCGGCGATCCGCTAGATGTTCGGTCCAGGAGAAGGTCTTGCGCGATTACACACCCGACCAGGGCGAACACGTCCATAAGATTGGGGAGGCCGAGGCCTACTTGGCCCGGCACGAGAAGCGCACCCGTGTCGTCCTCATCCTACTCTGCACTCTCAACGCGATCCTGCTCGCGCTAGTCGTGGACTGTTTGTGGGATGATGCATGGATGCAGGAAAGCGTCCGTGACCTCCTTCCATAGGCTCACAGATCCCGATAGCCGCGCCGCCGCTTGACCCGTGCGAGTGCCTCTAAAGCCTTGCCAGCCTCGCACTTCCCTGCATGCTCATCCAGTCGGATCCTGCCGGCTGTGCCGATCCGGCCCCAGCGCCTTACGAGAACGGCGCGTCCCAGCAGATCCCGCTCCACCTCGAGGGAATAGAACCGGGCCACGTTCTTCGTCGGATCGACCTTGCGCAGCGTGACGGGCTGAGTTTTCAGCAAGTCCGCACCCAATCCAAACTTGGATGCGGGTCCGACGTCGTGCCGGCTGGCTTGAAGAAAGGCAAAGGACAGTTGGCGCATAGGCGTCGTCTCGCTGGTGGGCCTTGGACATTAACGCCGGAAACCGTCAATTGATTCATACAATCGTGGGCTATGCGTCGAGAGGATGAATGACTACGCTGCGGGCCGTTGTCCCAGGCTCCACATGATGAAATCCAGCCTACTATCCATCGCTCTCGTTCTAGGGATTGGCCTCTCTGCACATGCCCCGAACGCCCCTGTCGCAGCGTCTTCGGGGAAGATCCGGCTTACTGAATCCTATATCCAGGCGTCATGTGCGCTTAACAAGGCACTCGCAAGTCAGCCAGATGTTACCAAGGTTTCTCCGAAAAGGTGGAGGAAGCCTTCAACAGATGGACAGAGCTGGAAGAGCAGTACAAGGATGTTCTCAGCCGTCCCTACCCTCCGGACCTAGAGGCTTACGTCCCAACTCCCTTTGAATATGCAGAGCACCTGTTCACTGGCTTTCCTTGCGAAGAAGCCTTGTGGACCAAGGCATCATTGCCAACAGGATTCCGCTGCCGCCTCGACCGCATGGTGTTCCGGGATCCAGCCCGAAAGCAGGAGTTGAAGGCAGAGGGTGGAAGTATGCAGTTCGTCTTTGTCTATGATGACGAGGACGGGAGGAAGACTGAGGAGACGCCTCGTCCTCTCAAGGCGGGAGCGCCCCAAGTAGCAGGTTTCATCTTTGTACGAGGGCAGATGGCAGGTAAGTCCTTCACCGTTGTTCGGGAGTGGACTGGAGGCAGCCCTGTAGAAGCGCTAGCTTCCCGGGAGACGAATGACAAGGATCCAGACGATGCGGTCATGCCCGCCATCAACCTGCCCTACGTGACTGCTGCCAATGCCGCCATGTTCGTCTTCGATCTGAAGAACGACACTCCCGCAGTCAGAGATGAGCAAGGTGGGCCATTAAAGGACCTCCAGTTCCTCCCTTACAAGTGCCAGAAGTAGGCTAGGCCGTAGCCTCATAAGCTCGGAGCCACAGCCGCATCGAGGCGAGTTGGATCATGGCGAGGAAGTTGGCGGCGAGCTTGTCGTAGCGGGTAGCAACGCGCGGCACGCCTCGCGGCTTGTTGGGCAGCAGCGGCTCGATAACGCGCCACTCGAAGTGGGTCAGATCRTATCGGCTCATGCCGATGCTGAATCAGGGTTCCACCCAATGGGCAAGACCCCCTGCCTATGACCGCGCTTGCCTTGCCGTTGTGGCCGTCACGCCACATACTCACCATGATCCAAATTGCTCGAGAGAGGAAGGCAATGCCGACATCACTCTACGACCTCAGCGTGCCGACCTTCCTGCAAACCGTAAGATCCGTCGGAGGCTTTCTCGACCGTGCAGCCAGCCACTTTTCAAACACCGGTGTCGATCCCGATAATTTCGTCAACACCCGCCTCTTCGACGACATGGCGCCATTTCATTTTCAGATCGAAGCGGCATGGCATCATTCCGTGTGGGGGGTCGAGGCTCTCAAGACCGGCGCGTTCACCCCGCCCGCCTTGGTCGGACCTGTTCCCTTCACTGACCTACAGGCGATGATCGGCAAGGCAGAAACGGCGCTGGAGGCGTTCGTTCCCGAAGAGATTAACGACTGCGCGGGCAAGCACCTAGAGCTCCAGATCGGCCCGCGACGGCTTGCTTTCACGTCGGAGACCTTCATTCTCTCTTTCTCTCTGCCAAACTTCCATTTCCACGCCGTCACCGCATACAACATCCTTCGCTCGCGAGGCGTGCCGCTCGGTAAACGTGATTACGAGGGTCGGCTGCGCACCAGTTCATTCTGAGCCGAAATTTGGCCTCCCGCAAAAGGACCGTTGCCATTCGAACACCGCGACCACCCGCCTTTTATGAGTTCACGGCCTAGCTGGCGCAAACGTCGTCAGACATCGGCAGCCATGAACGCTTCCGGCGTCCGGCTCATTGCACCACCTCGGGGACTTCAACCCCCCACCAGCCGAATGACCATGAGGTTGTCGCCTTCGGTCCATTTCGGCGAGGCCTTCAGTTCCGCGGTCTTCTGCTGTTCTTCCCCGTCACTAGCCACGAGGATCGTATGCCACTTGCCCGTATCCTTCGGAGCCTTCTCCTCCAGGACCTCAAGGCGTCTGATGATGCTGCGGTTCATCGGGTATTCCTTCCATGGTCATGGACCCGGCGCCCGTTCATGGCGACATGGGCCAGCAGATCCGACATCGTCTTGTCTGTGGTGAAGGGATCCGCCTGGGTGAACCCGTGGACCTGCACGAAGACGTTCCCCGGGCGAGCGCCATGCTCCTCAAGGAAGGCAGCCCGTTTCTCTTCGAATTCCTCTTCAGTGTGCGCCGGGATGACGTGCACTAGGCCGTCACGATAGGAGACGCAGGCCTCCAGCTTCGCCAAGCGACTGAGTGTCGTTCGCTTCATTGTTGACACTCCGGACGTGCGAGGATGTCCACCCATTCCTCATGGATGCGAGTGCCGGGAAGGACTCAGCCCCTCCCGTCTCGTGGTGTTCAGCCGAGATGCCGTAGTTCCAATCCATGATGAAATCCGACGCCGCTGCCCTTCCAGATGCAATCAGTCCTGAACGCTGGGTTTCGTATTCGGCTTCATCCCGGGCATAGATGACGTGCATGTGTCCAAGCACCGGGGCAAGCGAGCCCTCCAGCCGCTCCAGGCGCCTCATCGTTGTTCTGCTCATTTCGCCCCTGTGCTGCTTCTAGCTTGTCGAGACGCTGCTGGATCTCGTGCAACTCAACCGCCTTAGTGAAGCCTTCCACGAATTTGGATAGTTCACCGGCCTCTCCGGGTGTGATTTCTCCATTAGCCACCGCTTCAGCCAGAGCAGCCGTTGCCTTCACCGCATCCTCAACCTTCTCCAGCTTCGGCATGGTGAACATCACAGGCCTTTCCTTCCGAGGTGGCAGGAGCCGTTCCAGCACCAGACGCATGGCCGCGCCGTCGCCTGTTAGAGCCATTTCGACAGCCTTGCGCGTGATAGCCTCCGCCTCTCCGTCTAGAAGGGCTTCCAGGGCCAGCGTCGTCTTGTTGCGGGTTCCTCTCGGCTTCCCGGCTGACAGCCCTGCGCGACGAGCTGGAAGCGATGGTTGCCTGTGACCATCGCAAGATCTCCGAATGTCGGATCATCGAAGTGCTAGCCGATCATGGACAATGCCAGCACTCACAGCATTAGACGCGCCAGCTCATCTGCCGAAAGCAGTTCAGATTTCGGAATAGCTCATCAGTGGGGAGCCACCGCACAATTCGAAAACTCATCGCATTCGCCTATGCAATTGCCTGCTTGAGTTGCCACAATCAGGAGCGCAGGTGAACGCTCCATGAAAAGCCCGGCAAGAGATTCGATCTCACCTCTATGTGATCTATCAAATGCCTGATGCCGCTCTGCCGCTTCCCTGTTTTGATCCTTAGGGAATCTGCTGCCAAGTAACACACCAGTTTAGACTTTTTGAAAGCAGGGACGCATCAACAGTAAGGAATTTAAACCCGTTCCCGCTTTCTGAGCCACCGTTCGGCTGGTGTGGCCAATAGCGTGGTCGAGATCACGATGGCTGCACCTAAGCCCAGAGACAGCGACGGAATTTCTCCAAAGAAAAACCAGCCTGCAAGACCTGAGAAGGCGATCGACAGGTATCCGATCGGGGCCAGAAGCCGCGTCTCCTGCTTCTGATAAGCTTGAAGCCAGCAATATTGCCCCAGCTGAGCCAGGACGCCCACGAGGATGATGTTCGGAGCCTCATCCCAGGGAATCGGCACCCACACGATGGCGGCGGGAATGGACGTCAACACAGTCAGGCCAACTGTATAGAAGAGCATGAGCACCACGGTGTTCTCATGTGCAAGCCGTCTCGTCTGAACGACCGCCAACGCGCCGAAGACGACGGACCCGAAGGCTGCGATCAGTCCCATGTTCCACGGGATCGAATCCGGCTGAACGATGATCACGATCCCAAGGAAGCCGAGCGCCGTGAACACATAACGCGTTCTGCTGACGCTTTCTCCAAGGATGAGGGCCGCCATGACCAGCTGGATGAGCGGCCGGGTGAACCCGATGGCCGTTACCAAGGCGAGAGGAAGCGCTGCGAAGGCCGCGAAATTACAGGTCAGGGCGACGGAGTTGAAGCCGACCCTCGCAAGATGATTGCGGATGTTCGAAAGGTTCGTCAGCTTGGCACGGTGACGCCACATCAGCGGCGCCACGGCGATGAAGCCGACGAGCGAGCGCAGGAAGACGAGTTGGACGGCCGGATAGGTTTCGCCTTCGGCCTTGACGATGGCCTGCATGATCGTGACCAGCGTCATGTCAAGCAACAGCCAGCCGACACTCCTCCATAACGGGACCGAGGACGCAGCCGTATCGCTTTCGGGGTGAGCCGCCATGGTCTCTCACGGGCCTTCAGGCAGGCTGAATCAGATTAGCCAGCAGGCGGAACGCGCCGGGAACCAGCTTGTCCAACTGATGGTGCAGCACGAGCGCCACATGGGTATGGCGTCCCCGCCCGATGCAAGCCGAAATGAGTGAGCCTTTGAGCGGTTTCTCTTCTGGGTCATTCAGAGCAAGAAGCTCCTCATAGGCGGGATCGTATTCTGCCGCGAAATAGAGCCCTCTCTCCTTGTCCCAACCCTGCCAGTCCTTCGCTTCGATTCGGTTTGGATATGTCAGCAAGGGATGATCCGGCTTCAGAACCGTCACCGGAGCGGAGGGATCGGTCACGCGCCACCGAAGCGATGGCGAACCGATGGCAAGGCGACTTGGCGGCGTATGAGCGGGGTCCCAACCATCGGTGGGGCGATGGTAGAGCGTCACCAGATGCCCGCCATCCTCCACGAAACGATGCAGGCGTCCAGTTGCGGCCTGGAGGTCCCGTCGAAGCCCGAACGCGAAGATGCCGACAACGATGGTCGTGAATTCCGAAAGCGAGCCCGTCTTCAGATCTGCTTCCGTGAGATCCGTTACGTCGAGACCGAGACGGCGCATGTGAGTGCCGACATTGTCGCTTCCGCCCCCCACATATCCGATGCGCGCATCGGTCGGCAGAGCAACATCGAGCGTGAGAATCGTGAGCTCAGCCGGCGTCATGAACGACGTGGGGCGGATATGGGAATAGGCGATTGTCTGGACCTGACTTGCCGGTCTGCCATCGACGAGAGGGATCAGCCTTGAAGTTCCGGCACTCGCCTTTTTTGGCGGATCGACGATCCAATCATTGCCTTCTGCTCGGATGTTCCAGCCGTCCGGTTTCTGCCACTCCGTGGGGCTGGCTCCCACGGCCTGAACCCGGATGCCGGAGGGATGATCTCCGACCCTGATGACGGCAATGGTGGGATCGAGAGACAAGGATTGCAGAGGGCCGATCTTCAGGGGCTCTTCAGGATCCAGATCGACCCTGATCGTGCGCCCTTCCACATCTCCCGAGACAATGATTCCAGCTTCACCATTGCCGCCCATGGAATCGTAGACCTCGGGATAATTGCCCGTATGGGATGCCGACGCTGGAATCATGATCGCATACTCGACATGCCCCGGCGCGTTCGCTGTCTCGACAGCTTCCATCCCATCGGGGAGACGGGGTGAAACCGCGAGGTTCGTCAGACCGGGCGCGTCGATGTGGATGTCCAAGACCATCTTCGCGCCCGGATGGCACGCGCCCTTGAAAACCGCACGCGCTGCATTTGCATGCACCTCGAAGAGGACGGCATCGATCTCCCGCAGCTTACGGTCGAGGCGATGGCCTATCCGGTCAGCAACCTCCTGATCCAGTTCTGTCTTGACGGCTTCGATCAGGTGCGCCGCCCGCCCAAGCGTTTCGCCGATCCGCTTGCGATCCGGGAACGCGGCAATGGCGGCATCGATGTGTTCCTGCGCCTCTCGCAAAGCCGCAGCTTCGGTCGGCCTCAGTGCAAGGGCAAGGTCCGCGAGGCTTGCCGGCAGGTGGTCGCGAATGTCGCTCTCGGGGCCCAGTAAGCCGCCGGCCCGAAGCTTCAGATGAAGACTCCACTGATCGATCGGATCGTCGTGCCACTCCCCCATGCCTTGGGATGCATGCGACACCCGGGACCATTCACCGAGCTGGCGGTATGCCAAACCGGTGACGTCATCGTCTCCGGCAACCTGAACGCTGAGCGTCGCGGGCGGTGGAGGCACCTCGTCGTCATACGCATAGCCCGCACCCGACCATGCCGGCAGATAGAACTTGGAAACCTGCCACGGCTGGAGGCCCAAACCCGCATGTTCCGGAAAAGCCGATGGATCGGCTGCCAGGGCGAATGCTTTTTCAGCCGCGCGGGTCATCGCCCGATGATGGCCGTGCTGCCCCGGCACATCCAAAAAGGTCGGGATGACGATATCCGGCCGATATTGCCGATAGGCCCGGACGAGCCGCTCGACGATGCGTTCCTCGCCCCATCGCCGGAGCGTATCGTCCCCGTTCTTGGAGAAGCCGAAATCATGAATCGGATCGTCCGGTCCATGACCGAGCCATGCTACATCGGCATCCATGCGGCGGGCAGCCTGTTCCATTTCGGCAGTCCTCAGCACGCCGAGGGCGCCTCCCCGCTCCTGCCCGAGCGCATTCTGGCCGCCCTCTCCCCGTGTGGAGCAGGCCACGACGATGCGCATGCCATAGGCGAACCTCAAGGCTGCCAGCATGCCGTTGGCCTCATCGTCCGGATGCGCTCCGGTATTCATCACGGTAACCGAGGACCGCAGCCGACTTAAGGAGCGGTGCAACCGGACGAGCGCGGGCTGATGGACGGCGCGTGCGAGGCGGCTATGGTCATCCAGCAAGAGGGATCTCCTCGTTCGATTGTTCGCGATGAGTTGCCTGCGCAGTGTCGAGCCGGGGTGTCATCGCCTCTAGGAGCGGCAGGGACGCGGCGCCGAGCGCTGCGGTGAACCGACCCGTGCGTCCATGGATCAGGCGTGCATCGCTCCGGTTCCTGCGGCGCGCGACCGACAAAGGCAGCGGTTGCATGGCCCGTGTGAGATCTTCCAGCAGATCGGGAGGAAGGGCGCCGCCGATCACGATTGCCTCGGGATCGAAGAGATTTTCGAGCATCGCGATCTGAGGCGCGAGATAACCAGCCGCCTCCCGGATCCACGCCTCGACGACAGAATGCTTCTCGCGATGGAGCCGCTCCAGATGCGCATAATCGACATCGCGGATTCCAGCTGCCGCTAATTTTTGGGTCAGGGCATGGATGGATGCATATGCCTCCAGGCAGCCGTGCTGGCCGCACGAGCAGAGGCGCCCACCCTTCTCCACCATCACGTGCCCGATCTCGCCCGCATTGCCGTTGGCTCCGCGATACGGACGACCGTCGATCATGATGCCCAAGCCGAGCCCTTGCCCGAAATAGATCAGGCAGAAATTTTTCAGGTCCCTGGCAGCGCCGTGAAGACGTTCGCCGACCGCTGCTGCGGTGGCATCGTTCTCGAGCGTGATCGATAAGCCCAGCGTCTGCCCAATACCCGCCACCGCATCGAAATCCAGCCACCCCGACAAAGTCGTCGGCCCGACGGATGTCATGCCCTCGACATTGAACGGACCCGGCATCACGACACCGGCCCCAAGAAGTTGAGGCACGGGAGGTTTCAACTGCGCCTGCGCCGCCTCAATTTCGGCCTTGATGAGCGGAAGCACCGTTTCGGGATCGTTGCGCTGGATCGGCAAGGTGCGCTGCGCGCGAACGCGGCCGCCGATATCCACGAGGAGCGTGGTGATATGATCCGCGGCGACCTCGATTCCTGCGGTCATGCCGCCATCGGGATTGACGGCGAACTGGATCGGCGGCAGGCCACGGCCCGCCCGGAGACGCCCGGTCTTGATGAGCAACCCATCCGCGACAAGTTCCTCGACGATGTTCGAGACGGCCTGCGTGCTCAGATGCGCATGGCGCGAAATCTCCATCCGCCCGACCGGGCCGAGCTGGCGCACGACATCCAACACCACGCGGCGATTGTGAGAGCGGTTTCGCTCCGGATTGCTTCCGATCGTCGACGGCGCCCCGATTTTGGACTTTCTCGGCATCTCCGGCACTCCCTACCGCTACGATGACGGGAGGCAAAGAATAACTCAAGTTAATTATCTTATTGACAGGCCAATGACTCTAGGGGAGCCTTGACGCCGGAACGGTCTTTCGAAGGCCGCCACCAGAGAAAAGTCGGCGCCCCGCGCCGAGCCATAATGGAGAGGGATATGCGTTTTCGTCATCTGCTCGCGAGCGTCGCCATAAGCTTCGCTACCCTGGCTGCGTCCGGCGCCAAGGCCGTCGAGATCGAATATTGGCAGTATGTGTTCGATACGCGCGTCAAGGCGATGAACCAGCTGATCACCAAGTTCCAGGAAGCCAACCCGGACATCAAGGTCAAGCAGACCACCTTCCCCTATGCGGATTATCAGACGAAGGTCGCTGCCGCGATTCTGGCGGGCCAGGGCCCGGACGTGGTGCAGCTCTTCTACGGCTGGACTGACAACTTCATCGCCGGCAAGATGATCCGCCCCTTGCGCGCGGAGGCCTTCCCGGCCGCCGATATCGAGCGCGACTTCTTCCCGATCGTGAGCGCCATGAAGCGCGGCAACGATTATTACGGCTTGCCGACGGCCGTGCGCTCGCTGGCGCTGTTCTACAACAAGAAGGCCTTCAAGGATGCGGGCCTCGATCCCAACAATCCTCCCAAGACTCTCGAAGAGCTCGTCGCCGCCGCCGAGAAGACCACCAAGCGGGACGGCAGCGGCAACATGGTCTCCGCCGGCATTACCCTCGATATGGCCGGACAGGATCACCAATGGTGGCGCGAGGTGCTGGTTCGCCAGTTCGGCGGCGTGCCTTACACGGACAACGACACCAAGGTCACCTATAACGACGAGGCCGGCCTGAAGGCGCTGACCTTCTACACGGACCTCCAGCAGAAGCAGAAGGTCGGCCAAGTCGGTTTCATGGACGATGGGCAGGCAGCCTTCCGCGCAGGCCTTGCAGCCATGACCATCGACGGCACATTCCGGCTCGGCTCCTTCAACACGATCAAGGCCTTCGAATGGGGCGTGACCGAGCTTCCGGCTAACGCCCAGGGCGTGCGCAGCAACTATGCCAGCTATTTCGCCAACGCGATCACCACGAAGGTGGAGGGCGAGAAGCTTGCGGCGGCCGAGAAATTCCTGGCCTACGTCTCCTCGCCTGAGGCCATGAAGATCTGGCTGGAGGTCGTGGGCGAATTGCCGGCGCGGCGCGCGGCGGCTCTCACTCCCGAGAACACCGCTCACCCGGTTTATGGCCCGTTCCTCAAGGGTCTGGAGTATTCCCGCACGACCCAGTTCAAGGATGAAGCGGCCCAGCGGCAGGTGGCCATCGACATGGTCAACCGCGTCCTGATCGGCAACGAGGAGCCCAAGGCATCACTCGCCAAGGCCGCCGAAGCCGAGCAGGCGATCATCGACCGCGCCAAGCGCTGATCCAAGATCGCGAGGAAGCTGCTGATGTCCAATTTCACACATCAAGAGGCCGCCCCCGGCGGCCTCTGGTCAAGGATGAGCCTCGGCCACAAGCAAGTGATATGGGCGTGGGGCTTCCTCGCGGTTCCGCTACTCTTTTATGTCGTGATTCGGTTCTGGCCGACCTTCCAGGCTTTCTACCTCTCGGTCACCGACTGGACCATCACGAAGCCCGCCGCCTTCATCGGCCTGGAGAACTACAAGAGGCTGCTTTCGGATCCCCTCTTCTGGCAGGTGTTCCGCAACACCTTCATGTACCTGCTCCTGGGCACGCCGATCAGCCTGCTGATCTCGTTCGCCGTCGCCTATTATCTCGACCGGGTGCGCTTCATGCACTCGTTCATTCGCGCGCTGTATTTCCTGCCGTTCCTGACGACGGCGGCAGCGATGGCATGGGTGTGGCGCTGGTTCTACCAGCCGGTGCCCATCGGCGTGATCAACGATATTCTCTCGAGCTTCGGCATTCCCCAGCAGCCTTTCCTTCGCTCGACCTCGCAGGCGCTGCCGGCCGTGCTGGCGCCTGCGATTTGGGCGGGCCTCGGATTTCAGATCATCATCTTCCTCGCGGGCCTGAGGGCAATTCCGGTCACCTATTATGAGGCTGCGCGCATCGACGGACTCTCGGAAGCCGCAATTCTTCGGAAGATCACGATTCCGCTGCTCAAGCCGACCCTCGTCTTCCTGGTCGTTTTCTCGTCGATCGGTTTCCTGCGGATCTTCGATCAGGTCTACAACATCAACACGAACGATCCCGGCGGTCCTCTGAACACGACCAAGCCGCTTGTGTTGATGATCTACCAGACGGCGTTCAGTTCCTATGAGATGGGATACGCGGCCGCCCAGACCGTTGTTCTGTTCGTCATCCTGCTCGCGATCTCCCTTGTTCAACTGCGCATCATGAGAGACCGCTGATGACCATTGCCGCATCCTCTCAGGGTCTCCCCATGTCGCGGATCAAACCCGGCAGGGTTGTCGCCTGGACTCTCCTGTTCATCGGCGGCGTCATCATGGTGACGCCTCTCGTCTTCATGCTGTCGACCTCTCTCAAGGACGCCTCGCAGGTCTACGACCTCCGCGTAATCCCGGCAGCGCCGACATTCGACAACTACATCGAGATCTTGAGCGATGGACGCTTCATGCGCTGGTTCATCAACTCGATGATCGTGGCGATCATCGTCACTCTCTCGAACGTGTTCTTCGACAGTCTGGTCGGCTACACGCTCGCGAAATTCAAGTTTCGCGGTCGCTACATCGTCTTCATCGCGATCCTGTCCACGCTGATGATCCCGACCGAGATGCTGGTGCTGCCTTGGTATCTCATGGCGAGCCAGTTCGGCTGGCTCGACAGCTACTGGGGCATCATGTTCCCAGGCATGATGACGGCTTTCGGCACCTTCCTGATGAAGCAGTTCTTCGAGAGCGTGCCGGACGATTTCCTGGAAGCCGCGAGAATCRACGGGCTCAACGAGTTCACCATCTGGTGGAAGATCGCGATGCCGCTGGTGACCCCTGCCCTGTCGGCGCTTGCGATCTTCACCTTCCTCGGCAACTGGACGGCTTTCTTCTGGCCGCTCATCGTGACGACGAGCGCAGAACTCTACACCCTGCCCGTCGGCCTCTCGAGCTTCGCTGTCGAGCAATCCGTCCAGTGGGAGAGGATCATGACGGGCGCGAGCATCGCGACCTTGCCGACTCTCATCATCTTCCTGTTCCTTCAACGCTACATCGTCCGAGGCGTAATGCTGGCCGGACTCAAAGGCTGAACCGATGAACGCAGGCCCCTTCAAAGACACCTCCGTCTTCCCGGATCCGGTCTACAAGGAGACCGTGCTGCGTCCCCTGTTCGATGGGGCGAAGGGTCATCACGTCGAGGGTTTCCGCCTCATCGACCGTGCTCACCTCGTGATGCTCCATGAGACCGGGATTCTGACGATCGAACAGGCCCGGCCCATCGCCCAAGCTCTCGAGGCCATCGACCGCGAGGTCGATGTCGATGCTCTGACCTATACCGGCGAGGTGGAAGACTTCTTCTTCCTGATCGAGAAGGAACTCCGCGCCCGCTTGGGTCCCGATCTCGCGGGCCGCCTTCACACGGCGCGTTCCCGCAACGACATCGACCACACCTTGTTCAAGCTCGGTCTCAAAGAGCGGATCGATCCCCTACTGGAGCGCCTTGCTCGCCTTGCCGAAACCCTGGCATCGGTGGCGGAGCGGGAAAGCGGCACGCTCATCGTCGCCTATACCCATGGCCAGCCAGCACAGCCCACCGTCTTCGGCCATTATCTCTGCGCCGTTCTGGAAACCCTGCTGCGCGACATCGCCCGCCTGGAAGCCGCACGCGACATCGTCGACCGCAGCCCCATGGGAGCCGCCGCCATCACGACGAGCGGCTTTCCCATCGACCGGGACCTGATGGCCAGCCTTCTCGGGTTCAGACGTCCGTTGCAGAACTCCTACGGATGCATCGCATCCATCGACTACATCACCTCGACCTATTCCGCGATTCAACTGGTCTTCCTGCATCTCGGAAGGTTCATCCAGGACCTGCAGTTTTGGACGAGCTTCGAGGTCGGCCAAATCTATGTGCCCAACGCCTTCGTGCAGATCAGTTCGATCATGCCGCAGAAGCGCAATCCCGTTCCCATCGAGCATATGCGCCACCTGGCGTCGCAGACCGTCGGGCGGGCGCAGGCCATGCTCACGATCATGCACAACACGCCCTTCACGGACATGAACGACAGCGAAGGCGAGAGCCAGGGCTTCGGCTATGGCGCCTTCGAGAGCGGCGGGCGCGTCCTCGATCTGCTCGCTGCCCTCGTTCCGGCTCTGCGCATCAACCCCGACAGGGTTCGCCAGAACATTCGCCGCAGTTGCATCACGGTGACTGAGCTCGCCGACAGTCTCGTGCGCCGGGAGGGATTGTCGTTCCGCGAAGCGCACGAGATCGCAGCGGAAGTCGCGCGCTCCGTCGTTGCCGTCGAAGGCGACATCGCAACCGATGGCTATGAAGCCTTTCAGGAGGCCTTTGAACGCTGCACGAAACGCCGGACGGCGATCGACAAGGCACACTTCGCCGAGATCGTCTCGCCGGAGAACTTCGTCGCCGTTCGCGACCGGTTCGGTGGACCGGCCCCAAGGGCGCTGTCCGAGGCGATCGCCGGATACAATCAGGAAGTTTCTGGCATTCGCAATCGCATGCGGGAGACCGCACAGCGTGCTGAAGCCTCCACCCGAGTCCTCCAATCCCGTTTCACCGCGCTTCTCGGAGGCAAGTAATGGCGACCATTGAACTCAACAGCCTCGTCAAGCGCTATGGCCAGACGACGGTGGTCCATGGGATCGATCTGTCGATTCAGGATGGCGAGTTCGTCGTGCTGGTCGGCCCTTCGGGGTGTGGCAAGTCGACGACGCTGAGAATGATTGCAGGGCTTGAGGAAATCAGCTCAGGCGATATCAAAATCGGCGGGCATCTCGTCAACGACCGTCAGCCCAAGGACAGGAACATCGCCATGGTGTTCCAGAACTACGCCATCTATCCGCATATGACAGTCGCCGACAACATCGCCTTCGGCCTCTACCGATCCAAGCTGTCGAAGAGCGAAAAGCGTGAACGCGTCGAGCAAGCCGCCGAAACGCTCGGCCTGTCGCAGCTTCTGGAGCGCCGTCCATCGGCGCTTTCGGGAGGCCAGCGCCAGCGTGTCGCCATCGGCCGTGCGATGGTTCGCGATCCTGCCGCGTTCCTGTTCGACGAGCCTCTCTCCAATCTCGATGCTCAACTGCGCACCCAAATGCGCATCGAGATCAAGCGGCTTCATCACCGGCTCGGCACGACCTCGGTTTTCGTCACCCATGATCAGGTCGAAGCCATGACGATGGCCGACAGGATCGTGGTGATGCGCGATGGCCGCATCCTCCAGGTCGGAACACCCTTGGAGCTGTATGAAAAGCCTGTCGATGTCTTCACCGCGCGCTTCATCGGCAGCCCGACCATGAACCTGATACCTGCCTCCCTGCGGGATGGCGAGGCGGATCTGTCGACTGGCGGCTCGGTTCGAGTTCCACCTTTGCCGGCCACCACCTCCGACATCCTGGTCGGCGCGCGCCCGCAGGATCTCGTTCCAACAAATGACGGCTCGCATGGCCTGACCGTATCGGGCACCGTTGCCGTCGTGGAGACCTTGGGTTCTGAGACGCTCGTCCATATCGAGAGCGGCAACCAGACCGTCATCGGCTCGGCACCGGGCCGCCAGATCCCGCGGATCGGCGAGCACCTGACCCTCCATGCCCCGGCGGAGAGGCTCTACTACTTCGACAAGGCGACAGAGAAGGCCTTGGCAGCCCAATGAGCGGAATGCCCTCCGAGCGCAGCAAGGTTGTGTGCCTTGGGCGAACCTATTGCGACATCATCTTCATGGGCCTGCATGAGATGCCGGTGCTCGGCCGGGAGCGCTTTGCCCAAGACGTGACGATTGCGGCCGGTGGTGGCGCCTATATTACGGCTGCCCATCTTGCTTCCCTTGGCCGCTCGGCAGCGCTTCTCACCCGACTGGGCACCGACCCTCTGTCGCGGAGCCTCGATCCGGAATTCGAGACCAGCGGAATCGACCTGTCCTTTATCGAACGATCGGACGATGCCGGACCTCAGCCGACCGTCGCCTTGATCAAGGATGGGGAAAGAGCCTTCGTGTCCCGCCGCGCCGGTGGCTCCCGTCCAGCGACGTTGGAACGGGCCCTGTCGGCTCCTGACGTCGCGCATCTGCATATCGCGGAATTCGCAACCCTCGTGGACAACCCGGATGTAATCGCCATGGCGCGGAACTTCGGCCTGACTGTCTCACTCGACCCGAGTTGGGACGACCGGCTGATCCGCCAGGGCACCGACTTCTTTGAGATTTGTGCCGGAATCGATGTCTTCCTTCCGAACGTCGAGGAAGGAAAGGCGCTGACCGGCGAAAGCTCGGTAGAAGCGATCCTGGGCAGCTTAAAAGAAAGGTTTTCCGTGGTCGTGCTCAAGCGCGGTGAACACGGTGCGATAGCCTCCTGCGGATCGACTTGCGTTTCGGCTGCAGCGCTTCCCGTCAACGTAGTCGATACGACAGGAGCCGGTGACGCTTTCAACGCCGGCTTCCTGCATGCGTGGCTCGAAACCTTGAACCTTCAGAAAGGCCTGGAAGCTGGCATCGAAGCGGGCGCCCTCTCCGTCCAATCAGCAGGTGGAGTTCCGACGCGCGCCTCCTGATCTTGAGATGGATTCTGAGGATCTCAGATTGACCTTGGAACACCTACTGCCACCAAGCCTTTCTCCTCATCCCGCACATCGCTCAAGATCTCTGTAAGCCTTTGTTCTTGAAGGTTTCTGCGGGGCAGCTTATCAAGCCGCCTGCTTTGTAAGCAGATGAATCCCCTCACTGCTCCCGGGCGCCAAAGAGGCCGTGCATCTCCACCGGGCGGAAACGCTGCTTCAGTTCACGTAGTCCGGGGCGGCCGGCATCGGTCGAGTCGTTGAAGTGGATGAGGCCGGGGAATTCATCCATGAGGTGGTAGCGCAGGAGATGAGGCAGTCCCCGGAAGCTGTTGTCGGTGATGCAGAGGAAGTTGCATCCCATGGTGCCCGTGACGGAGCCTGAGAAGGCAAAGCCCCGCACCTCCCCATTGACCTCGACGACCAGCCCGTTGAGCAGGGAAGGCGGGAAACGGTCCGCCATCTCCAGGCAGGCGATCGTATAGGCGTAACCGTTGGCCTTCATGCCGCTGGCGACGAGCCTGTCCCACCAATCATCCACGAGAGCGATGCAGGCGGATCGATCATCGGCGGTGTAATGGCGCGTTTCGACCTGGCCCGGCTTTTTAGCGCGCGACAATTCCTGGCGCAGGCTTCTGAAACCGGGTCCCTCCAGCCCCATGACGGCTGCCCGATCGAAGATGAACTCTTCTTCCTTGAAGAAAATTTCGAAGCCCGCCCGCGCAACGGGGATAACGTCGCTCTCCTGCACCCAGACGATCCGGCCCGAGCGATTGCCGTTGAAATCCTGCATCCGCTCCTGGGCGTGGCGCAGCGCAACGAGATTGAACGGGAAGGGAGGGAGATACAAACTCAGCCGAAGCCGGCGCTGCCCTTGCCGCAACAGGTATATCAGGATGGCGTCCTCGACCCGTTCATAAAGCAGAACCTGCTTTTTGACGCTGTTGCCGAAGAGGTTGAGGAACGGAAAGTAATGCAGATGCGAAGCGATCGGCTTGCTTTCGACCGCGTCGGAGAAAATCTTGTGATCCCCAATGTTGATTGCTGCAAGTCCAGAAAGTTCACTTGGAATGCTGAGCATCTACAGCGCCTTCTAATCCCTAAGCATTCTTGATCGAAGGTCACCGGGGGTTCTCCACGGCAGAGACCTGTCGTGCCGATTGGGTTCCGATGAGTTCTGCCTGCCTTGCATCCGGCGGCTCCAGGCTTAGGATCAATGCGGATGATCTTAGTATCGATTCGTCCGGTAACGCCTTGGAAATTCTGGGGGAACCGAGTGGCACTCCACGAGTGGCACCTCAAATGAGTGCCAGCGGCAGACTCAACGAACACTCCGCCTTCTGTCGGCTATCCTACACTTCGATAACCCCAAGATTTGGCCCCTTTGAGGCAAAGCCGACTACCCCTTCCGGCTGAGGGCCAGGGGCAATCGGCGGCTGCAAAATTTTTGAGCAGCCGCCCTACATCGACGGCGGCCCTGCCAATCCTCTCCGGCTTTCGAGAATCGTCACTTTGCGCTCGCGAAAGCGCATGATGTGCTTACGTTGGAGATGGGAGAGAGGACCAAACTCTTATCCTCCTGCGGAAATGTATGGAACGGCGAAGGCATGACCCAAGTTGACGGTAAAGCCACGGTTTTCCCGTGTTTCCGTCAAGAGGTTTCTCCCATGCCGACAGTCATTGCCATCGAAGCCAAGCTCCTCGAAGTCCGAGGCATCAATGCGGGCTTCCACCATCTCTATCTCGTCAAGACGCAGACCGACGCCGCCGGCAATGTAATTTCAGAGAAGGTGATCCGCGGCACCCTCGGCGATGGCGGCAAACTCGAGACGCTGGCGAATGCAGATCTCGTCGGATCTCCGGACGATCGTGGATCGGACACGCTCATCGACAGGCATCGCAGGGAACTCGATCTCGGCGGCCGCAATGCCGAAGACGTGTGGAAGGTCATGGTGAAGCACGCGCATAATATCGACAGCGCCAATCTGAATTACAGCGTCGACATCTTCGGTCGCTTCGATGGCGACGATCTCAACAGCAATTCCGTAGTGGCATCGGTGATGCATTCGGTCGGCATCGAATGGTCAACGAATTACCCGTGGGGCATCAGCCGGTCGGAAGCCCCGCTCTATGGACAGCTCGCCTACATGCAAGTCAATGACGGAATAAACGGAACGCCACGGAACGACATTATCAAGGGCGGCGAAGGAAACGACCGCCTGTATGCAGGCGCAGGCAACGACCGCATGACCGCCGGCAGAGGCGACGATGTTCTCTCGGGCGGCTCAGGCGCCGATAACCTGCATGGCGGCGCAGGACAGGATGCGTTTCTGTTCAATACGAATCCCGACGGCACGACCAACCTCGACACCATCCGGGGCTTCTCCGTAGCCGACGACACGGTTTGGCTGGAGAGCCGCATCTTCACCGAGGCAGGCCCGGAGGGTCGCCTTATTTCCTCGTATTTCTGGAAAGGAACTTCTGCGCACGATTCGACGGACCGCATCATCTATGATTCCGCTGAGGGTGTTATCTATTATGATCCCGACGGTATCGGCGCTGTGGCACAGGTTGCGATCACCAATATCTCCACCGGACTTAAATTGACCAACGACGACTTCCGCATCGTCTGATCGGACGCATGAGGCGAGACGTCACCCGGCGTCTCGCTCGTTGTCCTCCCCCCGTTGTGACGGCAAGGGACGCGTGGCGATGTAAAGCGCCACGCTGCCCATGATTGCTGCGAGGACGAAGAGCAGATACCGGCTTTCGATCAGCCAAATGCCGATGAGATAGCAGATCAGCATGGATGAGAGAGCGAGGATTTTCGCCCGCCGCGAAATGGCTCCTTGGTCGCGCCACGCGGTGAGATGCGGGCCGAAGCGGGGATGCGCATAGAGCCGCGCCGCGAGAGCTGGATTGGAGCGCGCGAAACACCAGGCCGCAAGGATGAGGAAAGGTGTGGTCGGCAGCAGCGGCAGCGCGATGCCGACAACACCGAGCGCCAGGCTGAGATAGCCGAGGCCTAAGTGAACGCGACGCATGGGGATGATCTGCTGGGGCTGCCTCTCATGGGAGGCGTATAGCACTCGAACGGGAATGGGGCGATGGGTTCCGGATGTGTCAGGAGAGGCCGTGGCCGAGGTCGAAGACCATCATCAAGCGTCCCGATGCGTCGGTGACTTCCAGCCTCCAGCCCACCCAGTCGTCGTCCGTGGCATCCTCCTCGGATCGCAGTTCCTCGATGGCCATCAGCGCCTGAGTCTTCGCATGGCTGAGGCTTGCGACCTCGACGCCTTCGCTATCGGGGATATTCCCCATGTTGCTGACCAGATGGAAATAGTATCGCATGGTGCGGCTCGATTCTGCAGCTTCTCGCACTTGCATCATTGCCGCCGTTTTCAAGCGTTGGATGTAACCATTGCTAAGTCCAGTCAAAAAAGTGGGCGGAGCCGCATGACTCCGCCCGCATCTATTTTCTACCTTGTCGATACTCTGCTGACAAACTGGCAGAGTGCCGTTGAGTATTTCTCATAGTTGCCGAGTGTTGCTAGCACCCCTGAACAATTCCGCCGAAGCCTTTGTTGCTCATCGCTGCTCATGGATCGCCATGCCGCCACGGTGTTCGCGCTTGGGGCAGAGGTCACGCTAGGATTTTGCGTGCCTAGCCTGACGCTGGAGAGAGGATTGTGAATTTCAGTATGCCTTCTACGCAGAGATAACGTCATCACCCACTCTCCTTGTGGCGATGGACCGGCCCCCAGTGCCATGAATATGCCGATTAAGCGTGGGTTGTTCCGAAAATTGTCTCCGAATGGGTAATTATTTTGGATGAGTTATTATATAATACCAATAATTCCTATTTTATTTTATTACTCCAGATACATTACAATATTTGCAGACGATCTGAGGACGAGTGTGCCAGCTAATCCTTGCCGCAATACTCGTGATGGTCGTGGAGACGGTTTTCTCCACGACAAGGTCAGGAGGCAAGTATGGCCTCGATCCCGGCGGCGATCTCCAGCAGGCGGCGATCCGAGCCGTGGCGCGCCACCAGCATGAAACCGACCGGGCGCTCACAACCCGGCAGGGGCAGGGACACGGATGTCAGGTCGAACTGGTTGGCCATTTGCGTGTTGCGCAGGATCAGCCTGTCGGCATCGTTGTAGAGAACCTCGTCGGCTTCGAGCGGCGCGATGAGGGGGGCGGTGATCGCGGTCGCCGGCAGCGCCAGGACATCGACGGAAGCAAGGCGTCGATCCATCGCCTCGACCAGGGTGCGGCGCCGGCGCATCATGCGCAGATAGATATGAGCCGGCACGGCGCTGCTGCGCGCGAGCCAGTGATGCACGCGCGGATCGATGTCATCGGCGCGAGTGACGAGCCAGTCCGCGTGAATCTCGGCAGCCTCGACGGAAGCGATGGAGGCATGAATCGTGGCCTCCCGCATGGCGCGCAGTAGATCGTCGATGTCATGATCCACGACCCTTGCACCGGCCGTGCCGAGGAGACCGAGCTTTTTCTCGAAAGCGCTTTCCACCATTTCTTCTGTTTCGGTGAACAGGCGTCCGCGAGGAACGCCGATCCGCAATCCCGCAACCGGATAGGGATCGAGAGTTCGAGGCGCCTCCCCCGCCATTACCGCATCGGCAAAGGCGCAGTCCTGCACATTGCGCGCCAGCGGCCCGATGGAGTCGAGGCTCGGCGCGAGGGGAAAGACGCCATCGAGCGGAACGCGGTGCGCCGTGGGCTTGAACCCGACGACGCCGTTGAGCGCCGCCGGGATGCGCACGGACCCGCCCGTATCGCTGCCGATGGCGATCTCGCTCGTGCCTTCCGCGACCGACACGCCAGCACCCGACGACGAGCCGCCCGGAATGCGTGCCGGATCCACCGCGTTGCCCGGCGTGCCGTAATGCGGATTGAGCCCGAGTCCGGAGAAGGCGAACTCGACCATGCCGGTCTTGCCCAAGATCACGGCACCTGCCTGCCGCAGCCGGCCGACCACGGCGGCATCCCTGGCGGCGGACGACGCATCTCGCAAAACGATGGACCCGGCGGTCGTCACCTCGCCCGCCACATCGAAGAGGTCCTTGATGGAAACCAGCGCACCATCAAGCGGGCCGAGAGAGACACCGGCCTGCCTCCGGGCGTCAGAAGCATCGGCTGCCGCGCGGGCCGCCTCGGGATAGAGGCTCATGAAGACGCGCTCGTCCTCCTCGCGGGCGGCAAGCCGCGCCAGGATCATTTCCAGCTTGTCGCGTGTCGTCGTCATGCCATCCAGCCTGCATCGTAGGTGTCTTACACCTTCGCCGACCGCGATCGAGTGTCAAGCGCACCGCTCAGGATGGAGTGGCGGGAGCCGGATTGTCAGGAGGCGTAGCGATCCTCGTCGGGCTCCATCTCTTCCTGCGGCACCAGAACGCTCTGGACCGGGAAGGTGATGACGCAGCGGATGCCGTCGGGTTTGAAATCCAGCTTGATCTCTCCGCCGAGCTGCTGCGCGAGGCCGCGCTGGATTAGCTTGGTGCCGAAGCCCTGGCGGGAGGGCGGGGCAACGCGCGGCCCGCCGCTCTCCACCCATTCCACGATCAGAACGGGGGGATTGAGGGTGGGCGTCACGGCCCACATGACATTGACCTTGCCCTCCGGCACTGAAAGGCTGCCGTATTTCGTGGCATTGGTGGCCAGCTCATGGACCGCGAGCCCGAGCGCCAGCACCGCACTCGGCTGAAGATTGACCTTTGGGCCGCGCAGGCGGATGCGTTGATGCATGCCGTCCTGATAGGGCTCCAGCTCATTGTTGAGCACATCTGTCAGCAGCGCGCCCTGCCATTGGGACGCGGTGAGAAGATCATGCGTCTTCGCAAGGCCCTGGATGCGCCCCATCAAGGCGTCCCATGCCGCCGGATCGCCCTGCTGCGCGGAGCGGCGCGTCATGGAAGCGACGGATTGCACCGTCGCCAGCGTATTCTTCACCCGGTGATCGAGCTCGTGCAGCAGGATGGCCTGGCGATCCTCGGCGAGTTTGCGCTCCGTGATGTCCTGCGAGACGCCCACCATGGACAGGCGCTCGTCCAGCCCCATGCGCATGCGGCCGCTGATGCGAATCCAATGCTCGCTCCCGTCGGGCCAGATAGCGCGGTATTCCACATGCAGATCGGAGCGCGCCGACAACGCTTTCGCGATAGCCTGGGCCCGATGCGCTCGATCCTCCGGATGAATCGAGGCGACGAGATCCGCATAGGAGAACGGCTCGTTGGGCTCGCGCCCGAAATTGGCCCGGCATGCGGGCGAAGTGACGAAGGTCCCAGTCGAGGGCGTGTATTCCCACGATCCAAGATTGCCCGCATCGAGCGCCAGCTTCAGGCGGGCCTCACTCTCGGCGATCCGGGCCAAGGCCTCGTTACGTTCCTGCTCCTGATCGCGCAGGTCGATGGCGGCATCGGCGATAGCGTTCTGGATCGTGTCGAATTCCAGCACATGGGTTGTGGCCGGCTCTACACCTTCCCCCTGCGCGAGAGCCTGAGCCGCCGCCACGAGCTGATCGACCGGGTGGGCGATGCGCCGTGAGAGGATCGCTACCAACACAAACCCCGCGACGATGCAGCCGGCCATGACAAGTAGCCAGAACAGGGAGCGCCGCAGAGACTCGGTCAGTTCAGTATCCGGAACGCTGAGGGTGAAGGCCCAGCCATAGGTCGCCGAGCGGCTGAAATAAGAGCGCACGGGCACGCCGTCCAGCGTCACGCTCTGCACATTGCCCTCGGGAGACATCGCAATCGCCTCGCGCAGGGCCGAGCGCGCCAGCTGTCCGACGAACTGATCCGGCGCGCGCAGGCGGGCAATGATGCGGCCGCCCCTGTCGAGGATAGCGCCGTTCCAGCCGTCGTTGATCCTCTGCTCCGTGATCAACTGCTGAAACACCTCGAAGCCGATGGCGGCCGAGAGCACATAGGCAACCCTGTCTTCGATGATGACGGGCACATCGAGAAGCACGAGGGGCCTGCCCGAGAACTGCCCGGTCTGAAGATCGGAGAGCTGGGGTTTGCGCGTCTCCACCAAACGTTTGATGACATCCGGCCTGCTGTTATCAGGAAGCTTCACGCCGTAGGGCAAGCGGGTATTGAAGATCACATGCCCATTCGGCTCCGTCAGCGCGATCCAGGATGGTTTCGCCAGGCCTACCTGCCAGACCTGCTCGTAGAACGCCGCAAAGTCTCCCTGACGAAGGCTTTGCGAGAGAGCAAGAATGCGCAGGGCCGTTTCGCTCTTCTCGATTTCCCGGTCCAGCAATGAGGTCAGGGCACGCACGGTTTCCTGCAGCCGCTGATCGGTCGCATCCTGCTCGGCCCGGTAGCTCGCATAAAAGCCCATGGCCGCAATCAGAATGGCAGGCAGAGTAAGGGCGAAGACGAGACCTAAGAGAACCTGCCGCAGCGACGTTCGCGAGCCGACGGGAAAGCTCCGCTCTGTCTGGTCTGTATCCGGATGCCCGTCGAACCTGTCCGCCATGTCAGCCGATTTCTCGGACCGGCATGGTGATGCGCACCAGCGTTTCCGGTTTGTCGAGCGGCCATTCCACATGGGCCTCAAGCTGGCGCGCAAGGCCTTTGAGCACCGTTCCTGATGAACTCTCCTCCGCCGCATTCTTTTCCGCCGGCGTAAAGGCGTCATCGGAGATCTGGAACAGCAGATTTCCGTCGCGCACCCTCATGGTGAGCTTCAGTTTGCCATGCCGCTCCATATAGGCTTGAGTGAGCGCGTTGACGACAATCTCGTTGAACAGAAGCGCCATCGGCGCGGCCTTCGCCGCTTCCACTTCCACGTCGTCGATCTCGAATTCGGGCGTGATCTGAACGCCCGTCAAAGTATCGGTCAGCTCTTCGCACAGCTCCCGGGCGAAGCGGCCCGCGTCGAAACGCGCAGACCCCTTGCCATCGTAGAGATCACGATGGGCGGCGCCGAGAGCCTGGATGCGCTGCTTCATGCGCCCGAGAACGCCGCGCACCTCCATGCCTTCCGCATGACGCATCTCGATGGCGATGAGGGATTGCAGAAGCTGCAGGTTATTCTTGACTCGGTGATCGAGCTCATGGAGGAGCGCGGTCCGCTCATCCAGCATCTGGCGAAGGGCCTCCTGCGCCTGGCGTCTCTCTGCGCGCTCATGCGCCTCGGCCAATGCGCGCAGGATCGTTCCGGGCAAGCGTTCGATCTTGTCCTTCAGCACGTAATCCGTCGCGCCGCGCTTGAGCGTCTCGACGGCGATCTCCTCACCGAGGGCGCCGGAGACGAAGACGAAGGGAAGGCTCGGGCGCAGCTGCCGCACGAGGTCGAGCGCCTTCAAGCCGTCGAACCCCGGCAGCAGATAATCGGCCAGCACGAGATCCCAGGTTTCGTTCTCGACAGCCGACCGGAATTCTTCTTCGAGAACGACACGATGCACGGATGCATTGAAGGCAGCGGACAGGATCTCCGTCACGAGCTCCGCATCAAGCGCCGAATCCTCCAGAAGGAGAATGCGCAAGGTGCGGCTGGACTGAAGGTCTGCCCGCTGTTGCATCAAAGATCCTGTCGTGCGTTTCGCGGCGGCGGCTCATTGAGAATGGCCCAGAACACGCCGAGGTCCTGGATCGCGTCGAAGAATTCGCGGAAGCCCACGGGCTTCACCACGAAGGCATTCACCCCGAGCTCGTAGCTGCGGACGAGATCGCTTTCCTCACGCGAGGAGGTGAGCATGACGACGGGCGTATGTCGTAGACCCGGATCGGCCTTCACCTGCTCCAATACTTGAAGGCCGTCGATCTTCGGCAGCTTGAGATCGAGCAGAACCACGGCCGGGTCGGCGGTGTTCCGGCTCTCGTGCGCTCCGCGACGATAGAGGAAATCGAGAGCCTCCTCGCCGTCGCGCACGATGACGACTTCGTTGGCAAGCTGACTCTGCTCCAGGGCGGCCAGCGTCAGTTCAAGATCCTTCGGGTTGTCCTCAACCAGCAGGATCGGCTTCAGTTCCGGCATTCACGCCGCTCCTTCCATATTGGGGAGAGCGATATAGAACGTCGCTCCCTTGCCAAGCTCGGCCTCGGCCCAGCTGCGGCCCCCATGTCGTTCAACGATGCGGCGCACATTCGCCAGCCCAATCCCGGTTCCTTCGAATTCCTCGATCCGGTGAAGGCGCTGGAAAACGCCGAAGAGCTTTTCGATATACTTCATATCGAAGCCGACGCCATTATCCCTCACGAAAAAGATGATTTCTCCATCCTCACGGCAGGAGCCGATTTCGATGCGGGCTGGATCGCGGGGGCGAGTGTATTTGACCGCATTGTCGAGGAGATTGTCAAAAACCAGCCGGATCAGCACCGGGTCGGCGATGATCGAGGGCAGATCGTCGATAATCCACTCGATCCGGCGGCTTCCCCCCTCCGTCGCCAGTTTTTGGTGGATTTCATCGACGATCCCGCCGACATCGACCCGCCGGGGACGCAAGGCCGTGCGGCCCATTTGCGAAAAGCGCAGCAGATTATCGACCAGGGTCCCTGCCGTATAAGCGGATTCGATGATCGTCTCGACATAGCGCTTACCGCGCTCGGACAGATCCGCCGATTCCTTTTTCAAAAGTTCGGAAAAGCCGACAATGTGGCGGAACGGGGCGCGCAGGTCGTGTGAGACCGAATAGGAGAAGGCCTCGAGTTCCTTGTTGGTCCGCTTGAGCTCATCGGCAAGCGCCGCAAGCTCCTCAGCCCGGCGCAGGACGATGCCGACGATGGCGTTGCGCAGATCCTTCACCGCCTCGACCTCGCTCTGGTCCCAGGCGATGGAACGCTCGCGCACGGTCTCCTTCCAGGTGTCGAAGGAGGCGCGGGGATGAAGCCTGAGCGTTCCTGCCTCTTCCTTGACGGGCTTTTGCGGGTTGCCGCTCCACTTCACGGTCTGAACCTGCTCGAGACGGAACCAGAGAATATAGCTGGAATACATCTTCGAGATGGAAATCGAGAGAAGTCCGCTCGCCTTGTCCGTATAGGCCTTTGCCGGTGCGAAATGCGCGGCGAGATTGTCGGTGGTGAAGACGTCTTCCTGATGATTGTTCGACAGCCACTCGAAGAGCGCCTTGACCTCTTCGTCGCCCGGCGTGATGCCTCGGCACCAGCAATGATTGTCCGTAATGATCGCGACCCCCTGCGCGCCGGCAAGAAGCATGAGATCGTCCGGGTGATTCATGAGCCCATCGACGAAATAGCTTTCTGCCGCCATGTAGCTGAGAAGCCGCGCCTGAATGGCCCTGAGACGCACCCGGTTATCGGCAAGCGCCGTATGTTGGCGCGCCTCCATCTGGAGCGAAAAGATCTGGGTGAGGAAATCGCAGGCATTGCGCACCGGCAATGAGACCCGCTTCGGCTCCTTGTTGTGGCACGAGATCAGGCCCCAAAGCCGCCCCTCGCGCAGGATCGAGATCGACATGGAGGCCATGGTCCCCATGTTGCGCATGTATTCCAGATGCACGGGCGACACGCTGCGCAGGACCGAGTCGCTCAGGTCGAGCGGCGCGGGATCATGCGACTGGATGGGAACCGGCGTGTAATTGGCGTCGGGAATGATTCGCAGGCGATTGCGGCGGTAGAGCTCTCGCGCCTGGGCCGGGATGTCGGATGCCGGAAAACGCAGGTCTAGATAGGACGGCAGGGCCTCGTTGCGGTCCTCGGCGATGACGGTGCCGTTCCATTGCTCGTCGAAGCGATAGATAAGAACGCGGTCGAAGCCGGTCATGCGGCGAATGTCTTCGGCCGCCAGACGGCAGAGAAGATCTATCGAGGAGACCAACTGCAGCTGCTCCACGAAGCGGCGTAGGGTCGGGTAGAGCGCATCGATGCTGGAGACCGTGTTGAACGGCGTCTCCTCCAATTCGAGGACCGCGTAGTTTCCGGAACGGGATACCACCGCATCGAAATGCGTATCGCCTTTGGGCGTGTTAAGCCGAATCGAACGGATGGAGCGAGCGCCTTCACCGGATGAAGGCTCGGCCACATCCGCCTCTATCAGCGCCACCAGATCCGGCAGCACCTCATGTAAGGGGCGATTGAGCAGGGACGGGGCATCTAAGCCCAGCACCAATGCCATATTGGCGCTGGCATGGGCGATCTTCATATCCGCGCGATCGACCGCGATCAAAACTCCGTGAGGCTGAATGCTCCCGGGAATATGAATCGGCTCACGCTCGCATGCAGTCAGATCGAGTTCCTGAGGAACCTGGATGTTCATGAGGCCTCGCATAACCAGTCATGCATGACGGTGAAGGTGTGTTGTGCCGTCTCGACGATCAGATCGTCGGCCTCGGGCGACGAGGCTTCCAGCAGAACAGCACCGAACGACTTCCACATGACACCGATCTCACGTCCATAACTCCGAAAATAGGCGCAGCCGGTCTCGGCGTTCATTCCGAGACGCTGTTCCACCTCGCGCGAGATGATGGCACCGCCCAGCGTTGAGCCTTCGATCACGTACATGCTGCCCAGCACGGCCTGCGATGAAGGCAGCGGCATGAGGGAACGACATTGCGGCAGGCTTATGATCTCATCCTGGGGCATCCCCAGGGCCTGAAGATCCTGGACCAGAAGATGTGTCTTGCAGCGGCGCTCGAAGAAAACCCGGTTGTCCGCAACCGGCGCGGCGGCCTGCTCCCAGGCATGATGGAACCCATAGAAACGGCTGAGCAGCTTCTTGTAGGATTCGCGCGTTTCGATCCTGCGCTCAAGGTCGATGGCTTGTTCGATTCGGTCGTGGGCAGGGCGTGTTTCGATCTTGAGACGCTCGAGCAGTGTCATGAAACCTCGTCTTGGGAACGGCCCAGCTTCCTGGCGGCGAACCGCTCCACAAGACCTAACCCGTCGTGGATCAGAACCGCAAGCAGTGCAACCACCAAGCCGCCCTGAAGAACGAAGGCAATGTTGTTCGATTGAAGGCCTGCGATGATCACCTCGCCGAGCCCCTTCGCGGCCACCGTAGAACCGATCGTGGCCGTGCCGAGACTGATGATGACCGAGAGGCGAATGCCGGCCAGGATGACCGGCAATGCCAGTGGCAGTTCCACCTGAAATAAACGCTGGCGCGGGTTCATGCCCATGCCCCGGGCGGCCTCCAACGTCTGCGGCGAAACCTGGGTGAGGCCGGTGAGCGTGTTCTCGAAGATCGGCAGGAGACCGTAGAGAAACAGCGCAATGAAAGTGGGCTTCTCGCCGAACCCTACGAGCGGCACCGCGATGGCGAGAACCGCAATCGGCGGAAAGGTCTGACCGATATGCACGAGGCTGCGCGAGAGAGGCAGGAATTCGGCGCCGGCGGGACGCGTGACGAAGATGCCGAGCGTCAGCGCAAGAACGATGCTCGCCAGCGTCGCCAGGAAGACGGTGCGCAGATGCGACAGCGTTAGCGCCAGAAGGCTGCCCTGGTTGTAAATCGCCGGTGCGTTGTTGGTGGTTAGCGGCTCGAAGGCAAAGGAAAAGAGCTGTGGCCTCGTGATGAACGTCACCAGCAGGGCAAGGGCCGCCACGCGAATGAGCCATCGCAGGTTCATGCAAAACGGCGTCCGTGTTCGAGGATGCCGGCAACACTCACCCGGCCGACGACAGCGCCCGACGCATCGGCCACGGGCAGGGCTTCGCGGCCCGACCACATGAGCTGCGAAAGCGCATCGTGCAGCGTATCGGATAAGATGATCGGCTCGCCCTCCGCGCTTCCCGGCTCGAGAGCATCCTGAACCTTCGTAAGCGCGAGTAGGCGGAAAGGCCTCTCCGCCGTCCCCACCAACTGTTCGACGAAATGATCCGCGGGGCGCATCAATAATTCCGCAGGCGTCGCGTGCTGCAAAAGCCGTGCGCCGTCCATGACGGCGATGTGATCGCCCAGATGGAAAGCCTCGTTCATGTCATGGGTGACGAGAAGGATGGTGGTTTTCAAGCGCCGCTGGATCGCGAGCAGTTCATCCTGCGCCTTGGCGCGGATCACCGCGTCGAGCGCGCCGAACGGTTCGTCCATGAGAAGCAGCGCGGGACGTGCGGCCAGTGCTCGTGCGACGCCCACGCGCTGCTGCTCGCCGCCCGACAACTCATGCGGAAACTTGGCGGAGAATTCCGCCGGATCGAGCTGGAAGAGGTCGAGCAGCTCCTCGACCCGCGCGGCGATGCGCTTCTTCTCCCAGCCGAGCAAGCGCGGCACGGTGGCGATGTTGGCCGCGACATTGCGATGGGGAAAAAGACCATAGCCCTGGATCACATAGCCGATGCGGTGGCGCAACTGGTCTTCGGGAATCGAGCGCGTGTCCTCGCCGTCGATGAGCACACGGCCCTCGCTCGGCTCCACGAGACGATTGATCATGCGAAGCAAGGTGGACTTGCCCGCGCCCGACGTGCCGACAACGGCTGTGACGGTGGCCTCCTCCACTTGCAAGGATACGTCGTCGACGACGGTGGTTTCGCCGTAGCGCTTGGTGAGATGCTCGATCTCGATCATGCGAGCGCTCCCTTGGCGCCATCGACCGCCGCATCGAGGATGATGGAGGCGGCAAACGACAGGGCGACCGTCGGCAATGCGCCGAGCAGCACCAGATCAATCGCCGTCTGGCCGATGCCCTGGAACACGAAGGTGCCGAAGCCCCCTCCCCCGATGAGCGCCGCCACCGTGGCGAGGCCGAGATTCTGCACGAGCACGATGCGAATGCCCGCAAGGACCACCGGAAGGGCGAGCGGCAACTCGACACCGAACAGGCGCTGGCGTGGGTTCATGCCCATGCCGCGCGCCGCATCGACCACGGACGGCGAAACCTGGTGCAGGCCCGCCACCGTGTTGGCGACGATGGGAAGAAGCGCATAGAGAAAAAGCGCGATGAAGGCGGGCGCCGCGCCGATGCCGTGAATACCGAGGGCGGCTGCCAGCGGCACGCTTGCGGCAATCGCCCCGAGCGGCGCCATGAGGATGCCGAAGAGCGCGATGCTCGGAATGGTCTGCACGATGCTTAAGGTCTGCAAGACCGCTGTTCTCAATGCCCGAAAACGGTGGCTCGCGATGCCCAGCGGAATGCCGATGAGGCAGGCTGCGATCATCGATCCGAAGGCCAGAAAAAGATGCTGCCTTCCCTCGCGCCAGAAGCTGTCGGCCCGTGTCGTGTATTCCTTCAGGATCGAGAGATTGTCCCACGCGCCCGACCACAACAGGAACGCGAGGCCCGCCGCGCCGAACAGAAGCGCCACGACCCTTCCCATGGGGCTCAAGCTCAGGCGCGCCAGGGCATCGATCAGAAGCAGCGTGAAGGCAAGCGTGAGAAACCAGAAGCCGAGCGATGGCGAAACGCGCGCGAAGCTGTTGTCGGGAGGCGTCAGATAGTCCGCCGACATGCCAATGCCGATGCAGATCGCGCTCAATCCGGCCACGGCGCAGACAAGCCTCACCAAAGGTGCGCGCATGGTCACGGCAGCGATGGCGATAGCAAGCGACAGGGCCATGACGATGAGCGCCCATGAGCCCGGCAGCGCCTCGATCAGCATGCGCGTCTGGCCGGAGTCGATGCGGGTGGCGCGATAGGTCGCAAACGGCGAGGCGAACAGGGCGATGCCAATGAGGATCGCCATAAGGCTCCCCAACGGATCAAGGACGGATGCGGCGCGCGGGGGCATCGGGCCAATCGCATCCGCCCGGGACAGCATTGAACTCACAACAGGCCTTGTTCTTTCTTCCGTGTTCCGAAGGTCCGGCTCGCGGGAAGATCCCTGTCTTACTTCAGGAACCCTTTGGACTTCAGGTAATCGGTCGCGACCGCCTTTGCCGGCTCACCGCCCACCTGGACGCGGGCATTGAGCTTCTGAAGCGTCGTCAGGTCGAGCGAGGCGAAGATGGGCTTCAGGATCTCGGCGATCTTGGGGTTTTCCTTCAGCACCGTCTCGCGGATGATGGGCGCGGGCGCATAGACGGGCTGCACGTTCTTGTCGTCCTCCAGCACCACGAGGCCGGACGGCGCGATGCCGCCATCGGTGCCGTAGACCATGGCGGCGTTGGCGCCGTTCGTCTGCTGGGCCGCCGCCTTGATGGTGGCCGCCGTATCGCCGCCCGACAGAACGATGAGCTGCTCGGGCTTCATCTGGAAGCCATAGGCCTTCTGGAAGGCCGGCAGGGCTGCTTCCGAGTTCACGAACTCGGCGGAGGCCGCCAGCGTGACCTTGCCGCCGCCCGACACCCATTTGCCGAAATCGGACAGGGTCTTGAGCTTATTCGCGTCCGTCACTTCTTTGCGCAGCGCGATGGCCCAGGTGTTGTTGGCGGGTGACGGATCGAGCCAGACGATCTTGTTGGCGTCGTAGTCGAGCTGCTTGGCAGCCTGGAAACCCTTGGCTGCATCCTTCCAGAGCGGATCGTCCGCCTTGTTGAAGAAGAAGCCCGCATTGCCGGTATATTCGGGGTAGATGTCGATCTCGCCCGCCGTGATGGCCTTGCGCATGATCGGCCCCGCGCCAAGCGAGATGCGATCCTGCGTCTTGATGCCGTTGGTGTTGAGCGCCAGCAGGATCATGTTACCTAGAACCGACCCTTCCGTGTCGATCTTCGACGAGACCACCACGTCGGCCCTGGCCGAAGTCAGGGCCGCCAGACCAAGAGCCAGAGCGGCGGCGAATGTTTTCAGAACAGGCTTCATGGTTGTCCCCTCATCAAGAACAGAATAGTGCGACCTTCTTTTTAGGTCACGCTAGGCATTTAGGCAGAGGGGGTGGCCAATAAGAATCGCTCTCGACACATCAGAACCATGGGCAAAACGGGCTCACCCGCCGTCAGCCCTGCAGTGACGGCGGGTGAGGGATCCGCAGACCCGAAGGCGCTTGTTAAGTGCTGAGGGTCGAGGGCGGCTCCTGAGCGATGGTGAAGCGGACCTGAGCCTGGGGTCGGTGATCCTCCGACAGGTTGCGCCAGGTGCGCTCGGCCTCATGGCGGCTCTCGAAGGGTCCCACGACCCGCTCGGTGCCCTGAACGATGGTGTCGCAATCGCAGGAGGTGTACTCGCCGCCGACAACCCAGAAACGTGATGAAGTCATTGTCTCTCTCCGTTGGTGCAAAGGTTTGAGGTAGAAGCCTTATTCAGCTGCCTGAAGCTTGGTCGAGGTGTGGAACTGCGCGGTCTCGGTGGATTCCGCCATGGCGGTCGTGGACGACTTGCCGCCGGTGATGACCACGGACACCTGATCGAAATAGCCGGTGCCGACCTCGCGTTGATGGCGGGTGGCGGTGTAGCCGTCGGCCTCCGCCGCGAATTCGCGGGCCTGAAGCTCGGAATAGGCGCCCATGCCGCGATCGCGGTAGCCGCTCGCCAGATCGAACATGCCGTAATTGAGCTGGTGGAAGCCGGCGAGCGTCACGAACTGGAACTTGTAGCCCATGGCGCCGAGCTCGCGCTGGAACTTGGCGATGGTCGCGTCGTCCAGCTTCTTTTTCCAGTTGAAGGACGGCGAGCAGTTATAGGCCAGCAGCTTACCCGGATGATGCTTATGGATCGCCTCCGCGAACTTGCGCGCATCGTCGAGATCCGGATGCGAGGTTTCCCACCACAGGAGGTCGGCGAGTTCCGCATAGGCCAAGCCGCGCGAGATGCAGTGGTCGAGGCCCGTGCCGTCCTTTAGGCGATAGAAGCCTTCAGGCGTGCGGCTGTCCGGCTCGATGAAGGGGCGGTCGCGCTCATCCACATCGGAGGTGATGAGTTTAGCCGATTCAGCATCCGTACGGGCCATGATGAGGGTCGAGGTGCCCATGACGTCGGCGGCAAGCCGCGCGGCGATCAGGTTGCGCTCATGGGCCGAGGTCGGGATCAGCACCTTGCCGCCGAGATGGCCGCACTTCTTTTCCGAGGCGAGCTGGTCCTCGAAATGCACGCCAGCGGCGCCAGCCTCGATATAGGCCTTCATGATCTCGAAGGTATTGAGCGGGCCGCCGAAGCCGGCTTCGGCATCGGCGACGATGGGCAGGAACCAATCGCGCTGCGCGCCGCCTTCCGCATGCTCGATCTGGTCGGCGCGCTGGAAGGTGCGATTGATGCGGCGGCAAAGTTCCGGGCCGGAATTGGCCGGATACAGCGACTGGTCGGGATACATGGCGCCGGCGACATTGGAATCCGCCGCCACCTGCCAGCCGGAAAGATAGATGGCTTCAAGTCCGGCGCGGGCCATCTGCATGGCCTGGTTGCCGGTCATGGCGCCGAGCGAATGCACATGGGGACGCTCCTGCAGCAACTGCCACAGCTTCTGCGCGCCGCGCTCGGCGAGCGTGTGCGAAATCGGGAAGGAACCGCGCAGGCGCTGCACATCCTCGGCCGAATAGGGGCGACGGATTCCGTCGAAGCGGCCCTCGGGAGCGGCCGGGATCAAATCGTCGAGTGAGGCCGGTGACTTCTGTGCGGTCATAGACTTATCCTTCAGTTTACATCCGTTGACAAACTACCTCCTGGGACCGCACACTTTGTGCATCGGTGAGGCGTCTAAAAGATATAATCCGCGAAGAAGCCTTTGTTTCAACGCCTGATTTGTGAAGAAAAGTGGCCTTGTAAATGTATGACACGACATCGTCAGTAAACCTGTCAAAAGATTTACAAAATGGATGAAAGCAGGAAGCTCTTCGTCGGCCCCCGCCTCAAGCGCCTGCGGCGTGACCTGAATCTCAGTCAGGCCCGCATGGCGGAGGAACTCGGTCTGTCTCCGAGCTATCTCAACCTGATGGAGCGCAACCAGCGCCCGATCACGGCGCAGGTACTGATCCGCCTCGCCCATGCCTATTCGCTGGACCCGCGCGAATTCGCCAACGACGACAACGAGCGCACGGTGTCGGAGCTGGAGGAGATCTTCGCCGACCCGCTGTTCCGCTCTTCGCCCGTCTCCCGCATCGAGTTGCGCGAAACCATCGAGGCCGCGCCCTCGCTGGTCGATGCCGTGAACCGACTCTATCGCGCCTATCAGGCCATGCGCGGCGCGCGAGAGGCTGTGACGCCGAACATGAACGACAGGGACCGGGCGGAGGACGCGCCGCAGGTCAACCCGGTGGATCGGGTGCGCGAACTCATCCACGAAGCCAAGAACTATTTTCCCGAGCTGGACGAGGCCGCCGAAACCCTCGCCTCGGATCTCGCTCTCACAGGCCACGAGCTCTTCTTTTCCATCGCGGAGCGGCTGCACGCGAAGCACGGCATCCGCGTGCGCGTCATGCCTATCGACGTGATGCCGGATTCCTTGCGCCGTTACGACCACCACCGCCGCCAGTTGCTCATCTCGGAGATCGTCGATCCGTCGGGCCGCACCTTCCAGGCCGCCTACCAGCTCGCCTTCGCCGAGATGCGCGACACCATCGATGCACTGGCTGCACGGCTCGAGCCCGTGGATGGCCCGGCACGGCGTCTGCTGCGGGTCTCCTTCGGCAATTACTTCGCCGGCGCGATGATGATGCCCTATGGCAAGTTTCACGCCGCCGCCGAGGCGCTCGGCTACGATGTGGAGGTGCTCGGCGCGCGCTTCGGCGCGAGCTTCGAGCAGGTGGCCCATCGCCTGACCACGCTGGCAAGGCCGGGCGCGCGCGGCATTCCCTTCTTCCTCGTGCGAGTGGATGCGGCGGGCAATGTCTCGAAGCGCTTTTCGTCGGGCCGCTTCCCGTTCTCGCAATTCGGCGGTACCTGTCCGTTATGGAACCTGCATTCCACCTTCCGCAGCCCCGGACAGGTGATAACGCAGATCATCGAACTGCCGGATTCATCGCGCTGGTTCTCCATGGCCCGCACGGTCAAACGCGCCTTCAGCCCCTGGGGCGGGCCTGATCCGCAATTCGTGGTGGGCCTCGGCTGCGAGTTGAAATACGCGCACCGGCTCGTCTATGCGCGGGGACACGATCTCGCGGCGGCGGAGGCCATGCCCATCGGCATCAATTGCCGCCTGTGCGAGCGCATCGCCTGCCCGCAGCGCGCGGCGCCGCCGCTCATGCATGCGCTGATCGTGGACGAGATGAAACGCGGTGTGTCGCCCTTCGAGTTCGACGCGACTTAGCGCACGGCAGCGCGCTCGCTGCGCGCCGACGCCGGCTCGTCCAGCCAGTGATCGAGAAAGCGGCCGATCCATTGCGAGACATGCGGGTCGTATTGAAAGCGCCCCGCGAGCTGGCGGATGCGGTCCTGCGCGCCCGGCATGGCGAGGCGTTCCTCCGCATGAACGGTCCAGCGGCATATCATGGCGTGGGTGACTTCCGGGTGGAATTGCAGGCCGAAGGCCGATTCACCCACCTGGATCGCCTGGGTGGGAAAGTCGTCGCCCGTCGCCAGCGTCTCTGCGCCCGAGGGGCAGTCGAACCCTTCCCGATGCCAGTGATAGACGTAATTCGGCCAGGGCACGCCCCACACGTCGCTCAGGCGCTGTCCCGCCTCGGTGGGCACAAGGGGGTAATAGCCGATCTCGGCGCGTCCCTCCGGGTGAGGCCAGACTTTTGCGCCCATGTGCAGGGCCATCATCTGCGCTCCGAGGCAAAGCCCTAAGAACGGCTTGTTCTCCTTCAGGGGCACGCCGATCCAGTCAATCTCCGTCTTGATGAAATCGTCCGGATCGTTGGCGCTCATGGGGCCACCGAAGATGACGGCTCCCGCATGTTCGGCCATCGTCTCCGGCAAGGGGTCTCCGTAACGCGGGCGGCGGATATCGAGCCGGTGGCCGCGCTCGGCCAGCAGGCGTCCGACGCGGCCGGGAGTCGAATGCTCCTGATGCAGGATAATGAGGATCGGCGCCTTGGGGGCTCGCTTACGCACGGTTGCACCGCAAACTGGATCTGTCAGCCATGGCCGGATTATCGGGGAGAAGATGCGGGCTTCGCAAGAGCCTGGTGCATGGCGGGCTAAGGCCCAAAGTCCCCCACCCTCACTCGCCCCATGGGAACAAGGTTGGAACCGGCCAATCACGAAGCGCGCGACGACTAACCTATGTTAGAGGAACTCTTGCGCCCAGGGTGCATAGTGAATGTAAGGCGAAGAGTCGCAAGTGGACTCCCGAAGGCTTGGAAGGCAACTCCCGTTTTTTGAATAAACTCAGGCGCTTCGGGATCTATGCAACTGTCTTCTCCCGCACTAAGATCATACTCGAAATAAGAAGCGGGGAGGCCTAGGGGGCACGCTTGGCTTTTGCACGTTCGTGCAGGGATGCTAAAACCCTCTGATTCTCAATGCTTACCTTCGTAGCGTTCGGGGAATGTATCCGGTGCGGCGGGTGCAAATTTCGCAACACCATGCGTGAAAAGAAAGAGAAACCGTGACTGAAAACGTGATGAGCGACGGAGACCTCAACGGCCTGCGGATCCTTGTCGTGGAAGATGAAGCGGCAATCTCTCTGCTGCTTGAAGACATGCTTCTCGATTTCGGCTGTGAGGTCATTGGACCGGCTGCCCGGCTTTCGGCTGCCCTCGACGCGGTTGCCCGGGAACAGGTGGATTTAGCCATTCTCGACGTGAACGTGGCCGGCGAACCGATCTACCCGGTGGCCGAGGCCCTGGCCCAGCGCTCGATCCCCTTCGTGTTCTCGACGGGTTACGGCAGCGCGGGTATCCGGGACACCTTCCGCGACCGTCCGGTTCTGCAAAAGCCCTTCGCCCAGCACGACCTGAAGCAGAAACTGATCCTCGCCCGCAAGAAAAGCATCGCCTGAACAGCCTAAAAGTGCCGATTTCGGGCGGAATCTTCCCTTAGGTGAGGGAAATGTGCTCTAGAGCACAGAACGTTGTCCTGAATCGGCTTTGATCCTGCAACAATCCTGCTAAGCTTCCGGCTTATCAGTTAAGTTCCAGTATCATTCGACTGTTCATGGCTGCACGTTCTCTCCATTTTCTCGCGGCGGCCAGCACTCTTGTGCTGTGCCTCACCACCGCCCATGCCCAGAGCCCCCTTCCGCGCCAGACACCCGTGGCGGGATCGATTGTGGCTGCCAAGGGCGGCGAGGAGATGCGCTTCTTCCGTGAGGAATTGTGGCGTGCGGCCCAGATCCGGCAGGATGTGATCGGTGGCGACGTGCTGCGCACCAATGCCATCGGCAACCTCGCGATCCTGTTCGCCGACCAGACGCAGATCCGCGTCGGGCGTAACTCGACGCTCACCGTGAACGCAGTCGCCAGCGCCAATACAGACACCACCCAGCTCAATCTCGAAGCGGGCAATATCTGGGCCCGCGCCTCCCGTGGCGGCTCGGGCGTCGATGTGAAGACGCCTGCCGCCGTGGCGGCCATTCGCGGTACGGATTGGTCCCTCTCGGTCGAGGGCGGGCGTACATCGCTCGTAGTGCTCGAAGGCATCGTGGAACTCAGCAATGCGCAAGGCTCGGTCACCGTCCGCCAGGGCGAAGGCGCGGTGGCGGCCATCGGTCAGGCGCCGACGAAATTCATTCTCACCAATTCCAACGACCGTGAGCAGATGCTCTTCTATATGAGCCTGCGGGATACCTTCTCCTCGCTCTCCACCTCGCCCCTCACCGGTCCGGTGGCGCGGGCGGAACGCAGCCGCGTGGCCGCGACCCCACCGGAAGCGCGCAGCGCGGACGATTGGCTCGTCCTTGCCGAGACGGCCATGAGCTACGATGGCAGGCCCGTCGCCGCCGAGGCCCTCGCCCAGGCGCGATCGATGCGCCTCACCGCGTCGCAACGCGCCCGCGCCGATCTGGTGGAAGCCTCCCTGCTTGGCTCGCAGCATAAATGGTCGGAAGCGGCCGCCCTTTTCGCCAGGGCGGAACGGGGGCTCGATCCGCAGCGGCGCGTGATCGCCTCCTACGGTCGCTACATCACCCAATCGCTCGCCCATCCGACACGGGTTTATCCCGAACCGAAGAGCGGCCTCAACGATCCCATCGCGGTCTTGGCCCATGCCTATGTGACCGCCTTCCGGCAGGACCTGAAGGCGGCTGCCGATATCCTCCAGGCTGCGGAAAAGCGTTTCCCGAACGATTCGCGCATCGCCGTGATGTCGGCGCAGGTATCCTACGTCCTCAACCGGCGCGAGGAGATGCGCGCCTCCATCGCCCGCGCCAAAGCCATCGACGCACTCGACCCGGATGTGATCGCCGCCGACAGCAACATTCGCGGCGATATCGACGGCGAGGTCAATGCGGCGGTCGAGGCCCTGCGCCAGGCGGCACAGGCCGCGCCGGGCAACTCCAACATCTGGAACAGCCTCGGCCTCTTCGAATCCGACCTGGATCGTCCGCTCGCCGCCGAAGATGCCCTGCGCCGCGCCATTGCGGCCGATCCGGGAAGCCCGGTTTCCTACGCCAATCTCGCCATCGTGCTGCTTGACCAGAACCGCGTCGAGGAGGCAGGCGTTCTGATCGATCAGGCGCTCGCCCTCGATCCGGCCTTCAGCGTCGCCTATATCGCGCGTGGCCGCTACCTGCTGCAGAAGGGCGAGATGGAAAAGGCCATCGAGGCCATCCTCGCGGGCTCCGCCGCCAACCCGGCCCTCTCGCAGGGCCTGCTTCTGGCGGCGATTGCCTATTACCAGAACGGCGAGGAGGAACTGGCGGAGCAGGCTCTCGACAACGCAGACCGGCTCGATCCCAACGATCCGGTGGTATCGAGCGCCCGCACGGCGATCGCCATCGATCAGTATCAGGCCGATCAGGCGATCCTTGCCGCCCGTGAAACCCTGCGCCGGTACCGCCAGCGCGGCGGCGACTTCGCCGGGCTCGCGGTCAACAAGGATGGCGGCTCCTATCCGGCGCAGGCCTATCGATTCCTCAATCTCAACGAGTGGTCCCGTTTCTACGGCGATAGGGTCTTCGATCCCTTCACTGCTTCGAGCTATTTCGACCAATCGGCGGTGCAGCGCCCGAACCTCGTGACGGGCAGGCCCGACATCGCCAACGTGGAGACCGGCGTCGGCGCCGATCTGACAGCGCTCAACCTCACGATCCAGGGCCTGTTCTTCGATCCGCTCGCCGTCTCGGGCCGCATCGGCCGCATCGACCTGATCCGCCGTCCCTTCCTCGACGTGGAAGTGGGCGGCTCGCTCATCCACAACAATGGTCGCCTGGGCTGGGGCGCGGAGGCCACGGTGCAGGGCTATACGAACGAGCCTCTCCCGACCTCCGTCTCGCTCACCGCGAGCCGCACGAAGTCCAATGGACGCGACATCATCGACCGCGAGAACGTCGATAACGCCTCCTTCTTCATCGGCTCCTCGCCCACGGCTGCCGACCGCTTCCTGGTCTTCGGCGCGGCCGCCAGGCAGGATCCGGCGCTGGCGCCCATCAACACCGCGACGACTTTCCTTGACGCGCGGGAAAACTCCACCGCCTTCCTCGGCGGCGCGGGCTGGAGCCACAGCTTCAGCAACAGAAACGTCCTGACCGGCGCGGTCTTCGGCCTCAGCGGCCTAGAGCGCAGCTACGTCAATGCGGCGAGCGGGGATCTTCCCGGCTTCGTCATTGGCCGGACCGTCTGGGAGAGAACGCGCACGGAAGGCGCGTCCGCCGCGCTCTCGCACATGATCGGCTTCGGCGACCTGACCCTGCATTACGGCATCGAGGCGCAAAGCGGACGCAGTGTCGCCCGCAGCACCGGCACCGGCTTCGTCTATAACATCGCGCAGGACAGGTTCCAGTTCACCGATCTCGACGAGCGCACCAGCACGGATTTCGACGCTACCCGCCTTTATGCGGATCTGTTCTGGCGTCCGACCGACTGGTTCGAGGCACAGGCCGGCATCGAGCGCAGCGAGGTCAATCTCGAAAACCTGCCCGGCGACGAGGCGGTTTCCCCGCGCGCCGGCATCGCGGTCGCGCCCTTCGAGGGACAGTGGCTGCGCGCCGCCTATCGCCAGGATGTGCTGACCCCCATCGCCTTTACGCTCTCGCCCGTGACGACAGTAGGCCTTGTGCCCAATGTCCTGCCGCTCTCGCTCGGCGGTGAGGTGGGCACTATGGCCCTGCGCTGGGATTCGGAATGGTCGCCTTATGTGTTCACGGCCCTGGAATATCAGCGCCAGGATGCGGAGAACCTCAATCTTCCGATTGCCTACAGCATCGATGACATCGCCATCGGAAAGGCGCGCATCGAGCGCATTGCGGCCACCGCCAATCTCTGGCTCACGCACGGTTTCGGCATGTTCGGCACCGTGGGCAGAATTTCGTCCGACGTGCGCTCTGAGGAAGCGCGCGGCGCGGACGTGCCGTTCATCGCCGGCAACTTCGCACGTGCAGGCGTTACGTTCGTTCACCCGAGCCGCCTCAAGGTCACTGTCGCCACGAACTTCGTCGGCGACATCAAAGGCAATCTCGCGGGCCGCGAAACCGACGATTACTGGACGACGGATGCGGCCATGACCTGGGAAACGCCCGACCGCAGGCTGGTTTTCGGCCTGAGCGTGCTCAACATGTTCGACGAGGATTTCGAGCTTGCTCCGGACACGCGCGGCCCGGGGCGCACATTCGAGGCGAGCCTGAAGGCGCGATTCTAGGGTGGAGACCCGACAGACCACGAAATCTGCATCGACGTCCCGAAGCGGCGAACCGCTGTGGCGTCACTTCGCCATGGCGGGTCTGATCGCGGCGCTGTTGGTGCCGCTCGCCTTCTTCAAGCCGTTCTACCTGATCGAGGCGAAGCTCTTCGACATCCTCTCCGTCATCGCGCCGCCGCGCCCCTCGCAGCTCGGCGCAGAGATCGTCGCCATCGACGAGCCCTCCTTTTCCGAAATCGGGCAGCGCTGGCCGTGGTCCCGGGAACTGCATGCAAAGCTCATCGAGAGTCTGCGGGCTGCCGGCGCGAAGGTGATCGCGTTCGACATCATCTTCTCCGAACCGTCGAGCGAGGAGGCCGACAGGCGCTTTGCGGAGGTGCTCGGCCCCGATGTGGTGCTGGCGGCCGACGACGTGACGACGCAGCTCGACCAGGGCATCCAGACCACCCGCGTCAATCCCATCGATCCGTTCCTCGATGCGGGCGCGGTTCCCGGCGTCGCGTCGGTCGATCCCGATGGCGACGTTTACTTGCGCCGCATGCCCTCGCAATCGGACAGCTTCGCGGCGGAAATCCTGCGCTTAGCCGGCACGCCGGTTCAGCCGCCGCCCGAAGATGCGCTGATCCAGCATTTCGGGCCCACGCGCACCTATCCCACTGTGTCCTATTACCAAGCGCTCGACCCGCAGCAGTTTCTCCAGCCGGGACGTTTCAAAGACAAGATCGTGCTGGTGGGTCTTAGCCTGAAGGCCGCCACCTCCGCCAATGCCGGCGCACCCGATACCTTTCCCACCGCCTATACGCTCGCCACGGGCACTCTGACGGCGGGCGTGGAGGTGCAGGCGACGATCCTCGACAACCTGAAGCACCGCCTCTACGTGACGCCCGTGCCGCGCATCGCGATGGTGTTCCTCATCGTCGCCGCGGCCTTCCTCGCCGCCGCCCTCTCGACGCAGCGCGTGTCCTGGAAGACCGGGCTTGCGGCTTTGTTCATCGTGGCGTTCTTCTTCCTCGAGGCCTGGGCGCTCCTGCGCGTCGAGCGCATCTGGGCGCCGCCTGCCCTGCCGGTCGCAGCGGCCCTCGCCGTCTTCGGCACGCGCTTCGGCCTGGATTACGCCCGCGAGCGGCACTTACGCCATGCGGTGTCGGAGGCCTTCTCCCGTTATCTCTCGCCCGATCTGGTGGCGCAGCTCGCGCGCGATCCGAGCGCACTGAAACTCGGCGGCGAGCGGCGCAATCTCTCGATCCTGTTCTGCGACGTGCGCGGCTTCACCACGCTCTCGGAAAAGCTGAAGGACGAGCCGGAGCGGCTGACCGGCCTCATCAACCGCCTGCTCGATCCGCTCTCGGAAGCGGTGCTCGTGGAAGGCGGCACCATCGACAAATATATCGGCGATTGCGTGATGGCCTTCTGGAACGCGCCGCTGCCGAGCCCCGACCATCCGTTGCGGGCCGTCAAAGCCTCAATGCGCATGTTGGATGCGGTTGCGGCTCTCAACGCCACCCTGCGCAAGGAAGAGGGGGAAGCTGCTCCCGCCTTCGCCATCGGCGTCGGCATCAACACGGGCGATTGCGTCGTCGGCAATGTGGGCTCGCGCTGGCGCTACGATTATTCCGTGCTCGGCGATACGGTGAACCTCGCCTCGCGCCTTGAGAGCCTGTCGAAGGAATACGGCGTTGCGCTGATCCTCGGCCCCGCCACCGCCGAGGCCGTGCGGGATCATTATGCGCTGATCGAACTCGACCGCATCGCCGTGCGTGGCCGCTCCACTCAATCGGCCATCTACACAATCGTCGCGCCGCTTAAAGGGAGCGATGCATCGGTTGCCGAGCTCATGCACCTTCAGCCGCGCCTGCTGGATGCCATGCGTGCCGGCGAGACCCGAGACGCGCTCGATCTCATCGAGCAGTGCCGGACGCTCTCGCCGAAATTGGCGGGCTATTACGATAAGCTGAAAACCAAGCTGACGGACCCGATGGAATAGGCTGCCCGGCCGGTCCCTCGACAGCTGATCTTGCGAGCGATTTGCAAGTAAAATGAGAGGCTTGCGCTTGGGCTGGCAATCACTATAAGGGCGCTTCGCTTGTCCCCGCCGCCCTCGTACCTTTGCATGAAGCCATGAGCCGGATTCAAAAACTTGCCATCGGCAGCATCTTCATTGGGGCGGTGGTCTTCGCTCTCAAATATGCCGCCTATTACCTCACGGGCAGCATCGCGCTTTATTCGGATGCGCTGGAGAGCATCATCAACGTGGTGACGGCGCTCGCCGCCTTCATGGCCGTGCGCGTGAGCGCAGCCCCTGCGGATGCCAATCATCCTTATGGCCACCACAAGGTGGAATATTTCTCCGCCGTTCTCGAAGGCGTGCTGATCATCGTCGCGGCGATGATGATTCTGCGCGAGGCCTATTTCGGCTTCTTCGAGCCCCGGATGCTGGACGCGCCCGCGACTGGCCTTGCCGTCAACGCGGTCGCGACCGTGATCAACGCGTTCTGGTCATGGCAGCTGATCCGCGAAGGCCGGCGCCTGCGCTCGCCCGCCATCGTGGCGGACGGACGCCATCTCCTCACCGATGTGGTCACCTCGGTCGGCGTGCTGGCCGGCCTCCTCCTGGTGCCGTTCACCGGCTGGGTCTGGCTCGATTCCGTGCTGGCGGCTTTCGTTGCGGTCAACATTCTCTGGTCGGGCTGGGGCTTGATGAAGGAAAGCATCGGCGGCCTCATGGACGAGGCCCTGCCGGAGGCAACGCTCTCGCGGGTGCGCGAGATCATATCGATCAACGCGACGGGCGCCATCGAGGCGCATGACCTGCGCACGCGCCACGCCGGCAAGATGACTTTCATCGACTTCCACCTCGTGGTGCCGGGCGCCATGAGCGTCACCGACGCGCACGACATCTGCGACCGCCTGGAGCGCGCATTGAAGGACGATATCGAAGACGCGCTGATTACGATCCACGTGGAGCCGGACAACAAGGCGAAACACGCGGGCATCGTGGTGTTGTAAAACCGCCCTGGTCTTTCCGAATGCGTTTATCGGCCTAGCTTCTCTCTGCATCGGAGGGAGTGATCGGCATGCGCATTCTGGCAGTAGCAGTTTTTCTTGTGGCAGCGATTCCAAACGCTTTTGCTGCGGATCTGTACCAGCCCTATCCGAGCGTCGTTTACGAGAGCGATGATGTGGTCGTCGTGCGACCCGTGCGTCGGATCATCAAGACGCGCACCGCTTGCGTGCGATGCTCCCATCTGCCTCTCGGCGGCCTCAGAGAACCTGTCATCGCCCAGGTTCCACTCGGCGGCTTGCGCGAGGCCTGCCCGCCCGTTGTCGTACGCACGGTGCGAGAGGATGTCGTGCTGCGCGTGAAGGGCTAACCGGCGCTCTCGGTCCGAATTGTGAACCGTGGCGGGATCTTACCGCGATACTCCGAAACGGCTACGTTGTCGGGCTTGGCGCGGCCTGGCCCAATGCGACACAAGCCGATGGCATTCTCTACCGAGCGGGGAGCGCCGCAAAGCACCACCTCCACGCGATCTTCCGCGGCGTTGCGGACCCAGCCGGTAAGCCCGCCCAAATCCGCGACACGACGGAGCCATCGCCTGAATCCGACGTCCGTCACTTGCCCTGTGATCTCGATGACCGCTTTTTTCCAGAACTTCTCCTTGAGAGGATAACTTCCGGGAAACAGGTGCCCGATCAGATCTCCAGCCACATCCCGGGGCATACCGACGACCGGAAAGTGATGCATAGCGATATCGGGGCATATATTGACCTCACAGATAGCCCATGTCTGCTGGCTTGCCGGACGCGTGATGTCTTCGCATAGAAGGTCTATTCCGCAATGGCTGGTCGGAAATGCCTTGCAGGCCCGTGCCGCGATATCGGCGAAATCCGCATGGACCTTCTCAGTGATATCGACGCTCTCGCCACCGCCACCGATGTTGGCGACCAAGTGCAGATAGAGCCGCCGGCCCGACGGCAAAACCGAATCCGGATTCAAATCTTGATCCGCGAGATATTGCAGCATCATCGAGGTTAGCTTGATGGGCTTTGCGCCGACATAGGGGTTGGCCATGCGCGATTGATTCTTGCTTTCGATAAGCCCCTCAATCGATGTTTCGCCGTCCCCATCGATGTAGGCCGGCACACGCCAAGCTGCCGCTCGAAGCTGGTCTCCGATAACGAACAGTCGATAATCATTGCCGGGGATGTGCTTCTCCACGATGATCGGCGAATCCGCTGCGTCCCGTGCGGCCTTCCATGCCAGCGAGAAATGTCTCCATTCCTTGATGTTGGACGTAACCCCGCGCCCGCCACTTCCATGAATGGGCTTGACGACGACCGGAAGACCGATCGTCGTTGCAAACTCCCAACCTTCGTCTTCCTCATTCTGCTCGAAGACTGATCCTTCCGGCACGTTCACGCCGGCGTTCTGAAGAACCTTTTTAGTGATGTCTTTGGAGCTCGAAATCACGCCTGAAACCAGCGATGTCGTATCCGGTGTGTGGCCCCAGAAGCTGACGGTACGGCGTCCGTCCGAGATGCGATAAACGCGAGACGAGATGGTCTCTACATCCAGGTTCCGAATGAACGCAGCATGTTTGATCATCTCCATATGAACCGCGTATCCGTGCCTGAAAGACCGAATGGATTGCGGCGACCATTCCGGTGATGGCGCGAGATGGGTCTCTCGGCTTTCGAGAAGCGCGGTCATGTTTCTCAATCCATGTTTTATCGCTGGAGCTTCCAACCGCTGCCATACTAGCCGCAAAGCGGTCAGCCGCAGGGCGAATACTCACAAATCGCCCATTGCTCTCACGGGCTACCGCAGAGTGAGACAGGTTGCCCAAAATCCTGCGCAGTTCGGACCCGCAGGAGGGCTTCGCTGCTCCATGCAGTTGAAATGCCGAAGCTCCGATTCTTGGAATGAATGTCTGGGTGAACGTCGATGACGTGCGGCCTCAAGGTCGCCGCTTCTGCTGGAGCCAAAAACACGAAAGGCGCCCGAAGGCGCCTTGTCGATGGATTCCCTTATGGAGGGAATTGGAGCGGGCGAAGGGATTCGAACCCTCGACCCCAACCTTGGCAAGGTTGTGCTCTACCCCTGAGCTACACCCGCACGCTCCGTCTCGTCTTGGCAGGATGGTGGAGCCAGGCGGGATCGAACCGCCGACCTCTTGCATGCCATGCAAGCGCTCTCCCAGCTGAGCTATGGCCCCATTCCATGCCTTCCCAACCCAACGGCAAAAAACGGCCCGAGGGCTGCCATTGCCACGAAGTGGGAAAGTGGTGCCGCAAGAGGGATTCGAACCCCCGACCCCCTCATTACGAATGAGGTGCTCTACCAGCTGAGCTATTGCGGCGTTCCGATCATGCGATCGAAGAGGGCGACCTCATACCCTCTCACCTCTTGCTTGGCAAGGGAGGTCCGTGCGGGAAATTGGCCTACCAGATGGAAAAAGCGCTGCGCCGGGCCGGCGGCGTCTCGTCCTCGGGCCGGGGCACGTCCGGCGGCGTGACGGGGAAGACCACCGGTTCGGGCCGGGGCAGCAAAACCTCCTCCTTCACGGGCTCGGGAGCGGGCGTTACCGCGACCACGACAGGTTCAGGCTCGGGCGGCGTCGGTTCCGGCACGGGGCCTGCGACAACGACTTCCGGCTCCTCGGGCTCGGAGATCGGAAGCGCCCTTGGCTCGTCGTCCAGATCCCCGGTCACGTCGTCGCTCATGGCAAGTTCGGGCGCGACCAGCACGTCGGGCGGGGCCTCCCACACGAAGGCGTCGAGGCGGCCCGTCACGGGCGAGATCGGCGCCCATTGGTCCGAGACGACGCCATCGGCGATCCAGGCCGGGTCACGCGGCGCGCGGGTGGCGCGGGCGAGCCATTCGCGGCCCTTGCCCGTCGCGCCATGCTCGGCCTGTTCGAGATCGGACATGATGAGGCAGACCCGCATGGTCGGGCGATCCGCCAGCAGCGGCTCCAGGGCATCGCGGGCACGGTCGAACTCGCGCGATTCAAGAGCCGAACGGGCCACCGCGAGGCGTCCTTCCGGCGCGCCGCCGGAAAGCTTGAACAGGGTCTCGGCGCGCTTCAGCCGGTCGAGGCCCGAATCGCCGGGACGCAGGTTGAGATAGACCTCCGCCAGATCGGGATGCGGTACGCTGCGCCAAGCGGTTTCCACCACCTTGGCAGCTTTGCGCAGGTCGCCCTTGCGCGAGAGAAGGCGTCCGGCAAGAGCGGCGGCGGGCTCCAGATCGGGCGCGAGCTTCACCGCATCGAGGGCGCTTCGCAAAGCCCCATCGGGATCCTGCTCCACACGGTCGAGGGCATCGGCGGTCAGAAGCACGGCGCGGTGGCGCTTGGCGGTGCGCTTGTCGAGCAAGCCGAGCGAGGTGCGCCGCTCGATGCCCTCCAATGCGCCGCGCCAGTCGCGCTCGGCGCAGCGCGCCTCCAGCACCGCATCGCTCGCCCAGGCGGCGGCGGGTGCGAGGCGCACGGCCTCGGTGGCAAATTCGCGCGCGGCACCGGCATCGCCCCGGCGGCGGGCTTCGACGAAGAGACCGCGCAGACCGAGCACCCGCGTCTCATCCTCGTCCATCATCTGCGTAAAGGCCGCTTCCGCAGCGGCGCGATTGCCGGAAATCTGAGCCGCCTGCGCCTTCAACAGAAGCGTCAGGGGCTCCTTGCCAAGAAGCCGCTCGGCCTCGTTGGCATAGCGGCGAGCGGCGATGGTATCGCCCGCGCCCACAGCCACCATGCCGCGCGACACCGCCTGATAACCGCGCGAGCGACGGCGGGCCCGGGAGGCGAAGGTAAGGCGGGAAGGCAGATGCAGAATGGCGCTGACCGCCGACCAGAGCACCGCCAGCGCAAGGGCAAGGCCTACTAAGGCAATCATGCCCACCGCCATGGAGGTCTGCACCTCGTAGCCTGCGAAGGTGATCAGAACCGTGCCCGGCCGATCCGCGAGCCACACGGCGCCAAAAGCCGCGACGCAGAGAAGACCGATGAATACGAGAGCGCGCCACATCCTGGGCTGATCCTTACTTTACTGCGTCGAACGGTTGAGGGCGGCGAGGGACTCGGCGGACAATTCACGGGAGGCCTGCTGCGCTCCGGCGAGAGCCATCACCTGTTTCCCCCATTCCTCCGACATTCGCTGCGCCGGCTCGGGCAGGGAATTCCACGCCGCCGCCGCTCCACCCATGTCGCCCTGCGCCAGCGTCTGCCGGATGCGGGCGAGCGTTGCGGGAACGCCGCTGGCGCCGGGTTCGTTCACGGGTCGCACGGTGACCACCTTGTCCATCATGCGCAACAGTCGGTCCGACCACTCGCCGGAAGCCGCACGCTCATCGCGCAAGATCGCCGCCTCCAGAGGCTCGTAGCGGTTCAGGAGATCGGCTGCGGTCGGCGCGCCGCTCTGCGCGAAAGGCTCCAGCGCGGCAAGACGCTCGGCGCTGGCGCCGTTCTTCCTCAAGGCATCGAGAAGATCCGCATAGGGTGTGCCGCTGCGAAGTGCATCGTCTAAGCGCTCGGCGAGAACGACTCGAACGCTGCCCTGGCCCGCAGTCTCCACGCCCTTGCTGTTTTCGGTGACCTGTTGGGACAGGGCGGCAAGGCGCTGGTCCTGCTGGCCCAAACGCTGGTCGAGGGCCTGCACGGAATTGGCCGCGCCGGCCGCGTTCTGCGCCTCGTTACGCAACTGGTTTTCGAGAGCAGCGAGCCTGTTCGTGAGATCGGTGAGCGCCGCATCGTTCTGCGGCGCGGGTGCGGCTTGAGGCCGGTTGAGCGCTTCCTCCGCCCGCGAAGCGGCGCCTTGCGCGATTCCCTGGATCTGCTGGATGCGTTGATCGATCGGTCCCCTTGCCGATTCGAGCGCCTGAAGGCGTCCCTCGATAGGCTGGAGATTGACCGGCTGACCGGCACTGCCGCCCTGGCCCAACGCGCTCACCCGCTGCTCCAGCTGGGCAAGGCGCTGATTGTCCTGCGTCGCGGTGGGCTGCTGCCAGACCTGGAGAGCATAGACGAGGCCCGCACCCACGAGGCCACCCAGAACGCCGGAGCCGATCAGGGCCGCAGGCGAGGTGCGGCGCTCAGGTACAGGCGCCTGAGGCGGAAGGGTCTCGAAGCGGTCGTCACGGGACGCGGTTTCCGCTTCCGCAGTTTCGGGAGAAATCGAATCGGTTCCCGCACCCGAATCGAGGCTCACCTCGGACGAGGCCACTGCGTCTTCCGGCGCGGCGCCCGCCGCCGTGTCGGGCTCGGTGATGATTGTCTCTTCGGGCCGCACGTTCTGCCATGCGTTATCCTGCCCGTCGTCCTTCATCACATCGTCACCCTTGGTGCTGTCGTCGATGACGGTCGCCTTCAGGTCGATGGTGGCGGGTTCCCGCGTGTGCTTCTTGCGGGAGGATTTCGGGGCTTTCGGATCGGATGAATTGGTCACTTTTCACTCTTCGTGGAGAATTTTTGACGGATCAGAGTGGGATGCAATTGAGGCAAGCTTGAGCGCAGGGTTTCGTTCCCTGCCGAATTTCGGAATCGGAAAGAGCAAGAGGTGCATCGGACCACGATCCTTTCCATGGGGTAAAGATCCCTATCTCCGCCATCGTAACCGAAGCGGCGACAGGGGTCACGGGAGGCCCTGGAGCAAGCCGAGAAGCGCTTCCTCGGTCGGCTCCTTGGACACCAGAAGCGGAGCCTGCATCCCGTCGAAGGCAGCCGCCACATCCGCGGACAGGCAGAAATGGGAACAGGCTTCGAGCGCCGATGCCAAACCCGCCTCCTCCGTTAGCCGGATCAGCAGATCCGCACTCCTTCTGGAATAATGGAGCGCGGCCCCGATTTTGCCAGAGCGAAGGGCCTCGGCCGCATCATCGGGAAGCCGATCGAGGGCCTTTGCCTCGTAAGCTTCCCAGGACAGGACCCGGAAGCTCGCCGCGTTCAGGGACGCTGCCGGCTCCTCCTTATGATGACGCCCGGTGACGTGCAGGAGGGTTTGCCCAGGCGGCAACTGCTCCCGAATCAGGCGCGAGAGGGAAACCGCATCGCCCTCCCCCACGATCACCGACGTGAAACCGGCCCCGCGCACGACATCGGCCGTGCGCTCGCCCACCGCGAAGACAAGACGGCTTTTGTCCATCGATGCGAGGGCTTCCACCGCATGGGCGCTGGTGACGATGAGGGCATCGTGCGACTCGGCAGGCGCGGCATCACCGGTCGGCACGATCCGTGTCACCGGAGCAATCAGCGCCTCGTGTCCGAGAGCGGCGAGCCTCGCTGCCGTGCGCTCGGCATCGTCCGGGGAGCGTGTGACGAGAACCCGCATCAGGTTTTGAGGAATCCGGCAGGCATGCGGGTGCGCAGCTCCGTTCCCGCTTCACGCCCGAGTGCCACCGCGTCCTCGGGCGAACCGCGCCGCACGGCTTCCAAGCTCTCGGATCCATCGGGACGCAGCACGAGACCGCGAATTTCCAGCTCTCCACCCACGAGTCGTGCATGCCCCGCGATGGGCGTGCGGCAGGAACCGTCGAGAATGGTGAGAAAAGCTCGCTCGGCAGCAAGGGCGTGGCCCGTAACGCTGTCGAGAATGGGAGCAAGCGCCACCTTCACCCGCTCATCCTCGGTCCGGATCGCAACCGCGATCGCGCCCTGGCCCACGGCGGGAAGGAAATCGTCCGTGTCGAGGATCGCCGTTACATGATCGGTGAGCCCCAGCCGACGCAGGCCCGCCATGGCGAGCAGCGTCGCATCCACCTCGCCGCGTTCCAGCTTGGCGAGGCGCGTCTGCACATTGCCGCGCAACAACGTGACCTGAAGATCAGGGCGAAGCCGCCGGATCTGCGCCTGACGGCGCAGCGATGCGGAGCCCACCACTGCGCCGGGCGGCAGATCGGCAATGCTCTTGAAGCGATGGCTGATGAAAGCATCGCGCACATCCTCGCGCGGCAGGAAGCCCGCGATCACGATGCCTTCCGGCAGGGTCGTCGGCAGGTCTTTCGCGGAATGGACGGCGAGATCGATGGAGCCTTCGAGCAGCGCGATATCGAGCTCCTTCGTGAAGAGCCCCTTGCCGCCTGCCTCCGAAAGAGGCCGGTCCTGAATGGCGTCGCCCGTGGTCTTGATGATCGACAGGGGCAGATTCTCCACATGCCAGCCATGGGCGGCCACCAGCCTGTCTTGCGTCTCATGAGCCTGCGCCAGCGCCAGGGGGCTGCCGCGCGTGCCGATGACCAGGGTCGATGAAGAAGCCATTCCTGTTCCGTACTCCTTACTAGATGATATCCGCGTTTGATCTTGTGCGGCGCGGCGGACTATAGGGTGATGACAGGCGGGCCGAAAGCCCGAAAGATTACGGAGCAGCGGCACCATGCGCATCCTAGGCATCGAGACCACTTGCGATGAAACCGCGGCCGCCGTGGTGGGCGTCGGCTTCGACGGACGCGGCGAAATTCTCTCCAACGAGGTGCTCAGCCAGATCGCCGAGCACGCGGCCTATGGCGGCGTGGTGCCGGAGATCGCCGCCCGCGCCCATGTGGAGGTGCTCGACCGCCTCATCGCCCGGGCGCTCAAGAACGCGAACTGCTCCGTGAAGGACATCGACGGCATCGCGGTGGCCGCAGGCCCCGGCCTCATCGGCGGGGTGCTGGTCGGCCTCACCACTGCGAAGGCCATGGCGCTCGTGACGCGCAAGCCCCTGATGGCGTTGAACCACCTCGAAGCGCATGCGCTCACCGCGCGTCTCACCGACGGCATCGGCTTTCCCTATCTGCTGCTGCTTGCCTCCGGCGGGCACACGCAGCTCGTGGCGGTGAAGGGCGTGGGCGATTACGTACGCATCGGCACCACCATCGACGACGCCATCGGCGAGGCCTTCGATAAGGTCGCCAAGATGCTGGGCTTAGGCTATCCCGGCGGCCCGCATGTGGAGCGCGAGGCCCTGAAGGGCAATCCGGAGCGCTTCGCCCTGCCCCGGCCCATGCAAGGACGAAAAGAACCGAATTTCTCGCTCTCCGGCCTCAAGACCGCCGTACGGATCGAGGCGGAGAAGATCGCGCCGCTCACGCAAACCGACATTTCCGACCTCTGCGCCAGCTTCCAGGCCGCCATCGTCGACGTTGTAGTGGACCGCACCCGCGTGGGCCTTCGCCACTTCCGCGACATCGCGGGCCACCCGACCGCCCTCGTGGTGGCGGGCGGCGTCGCCGCCAACCAGGGCATGCGCCAGGCGCTCCAGCGGCTCGCCGTTGAGACCGGCCTCAAGCTCGTCGCACCGCCGACCTCGCTGTGCGGCGACAACGGCGCAATGATCGCCTGGGCGGGCCTCGAGCGCATGCGGCTTGGCCTCATTGACGACATCAACGCCCCTGCCCGCGCCCGCTGGCCCCTCGACACGAGCGGTCAGGCGGTGGGAGTGAAGGCCTGATGCCTGCACCGATCGGCATTGCGGGAGCCGGCGCCTGGGGAACGGCGCTTGCCAACGCGGCGGCGATTGCCGGCAACGATGTCGTGTTGTGGATGCGATCAGCGGATCAAGCTGCGGATCTCAACGCCACGCGCAGCAACGAGCGTTTCCTGCCGGGCGTGAAACTGCACGAGCGCATTCGCCCGACCTCCGATGTGACTGACTTGGCCTCTTGCCGCGCTGTGCTGCTGGTAACGCCTGCGCAGACCACGCGTGGGATGACGGCGGCTTTGTCGCTCATCCTGCCGCCGGAAACGCCTCTCGTTCTCTGCGCGAAGGGAATCGAGCGCGAAGCGAAGGTATTTTTGTCAGATGTCGTGCAAGAGGTGCGCGCTGGTGCTCCGGTTGCTGTTCTGTCAGGCCCGAGCTTCGCCGACGATGTGGCGCGCGGCTTGCCCACCGCAGTCACTCTCGCGTGCCGAGATGCATCGCTCGCCGATACGCTGGCGAATGCCCTCTCCGGTCCCACACTTCGCGTCTATCACCGTACGGATGTGCGCGGCGTCGAGATTGGCGGCGCGGCCAAGAACGTGCTGGCGATTGCCTGCGGTGCTGTCGTGGGTCGGGGCCTCGGCGAGAGCGCGAAGGCAGCCCTCATCGCACGCGGTTTCGCCGAACTCCTGCGCTTTGCCCGCGCCTATGGCGGCGAGGCGGAAACGCTGATGGGCCTATCCGGTCTCGGCGATCTGGTCCTCACCTGCTCCTCCGCCCATTCCCGCAACTTCGCCTTCGGCCAGAGGCTCGGCCAGGGCATGAGCGTGGAGGAAGCCGCCGGCGGCAGGCTGGTGGAAGGCGCCACGACCGCGAGCGCTCTCGTCGCCTTAGCGAGCGCCAAGAACATCGACATGCCGATTGCTTCCGCCGTCGAGCAGGTGCTGAACGGCGCATGGTCCCTCGATCAAGCCGTCGATGCCCTCATGAACCGTCCGATCAAATCCGAACACTAAGTAGAATTGCGTCATGGCTCACTGGCTCTACAAATCCGAACCCTCCGTGTGGTCCTGGGAGCAGCAGGTTGCTGAAGGCGCCAAGGGCACCCACTGGAACGGCGTGCGCAACCACGTCGCCAAGCAGAACCTGATGGCCATGAAGAGGGGCGAACAGGGCTTCTTCTATCACTCCAACGAAGGCAAGGCCGTCGTCGGCATCGTCGAGGTGATCAAGGAATACTACCCCGACCACACGGACGAATCGGGCAAGTTCGGCATGGTGGACATCAAGGCCGTCAAGCCCTTCAAGCGTCCGGTAACGCTCGACGAGATCAAGGCCGAGCCCAAGCTCAAAGCCATGATCCTCGTCAACAATTCCCGCCTGTCGGTGCAGCCGGTGACGGACGAGGAATGGGCCATCGTGTGCAAGATGGGCGGATTGTAAGACTCTTGTGTCATTCCCGGCCGAAGCGCAGCGGAGGGGAAGGGAATCCATAGCGCAACACCTGTGGGTGGATCCCCTTCCCTCGCCTGCGGCTCGCTGGGGATGACATCTTCCTCGTCATGGCCGGGCCTGTCCCGGCATCTCGATTGGAAGAGTGCGGCGCCTCAAATCATCGGGATCACCGGCACAAGGCCGGTGATGACGACAGGTTCTCTTGATGCCGCCAGCTGCCCCTGTGCACCGCACCAAAAGCAGCCACGACCAAAGTGCGAGCCCTACCCCGCTTGCTCAGCCCCTCTCTCTTTTCATAAACCTAGACCTAATTATCCGCGTACAACGAGCCTGGGAGAAGCGGCCATGGAAGAGAAGATCTACGACGTGCCGTCGGAATGGACCCATCGCGCCTATCTGGACGATGCCGGCTATCGCGCGAAGTACGAGGCCTCCGTGAAGGACCCGGAGCGGTTCTGGGCCGAGGAAGCCAAGCGCATTCACTGGTTCAAGGCGCCGACCCGGATCAAGAACACCAATTTCGGTCCAGGCAGTGTGTCGATCCGCTGGTTCGAGGACGGCACCACCAAYGYCGCCTATAACTGCATCGACCGGCATCTCCACACCCGCGGCGACCAGGTGGCGATCATCTGGGAGGGCGACGACCCGTCCGAATCCAAGAAGATCACCTATCGCGAGCTTCATACGCAAGTCTGCCGCATGGCCAACATCATGCGCAATCGCGGCGTCGAGAAGGGCGACCGCGTCACSATYTACATGCCGATGATCCCGGARGCGGCCTATGCCATGCTCGCCTGCGCGCGGCTSGGCGCSATCCATTCSGTGGTGTTCGGCGGCTTCTCGCCGGATTCGCTCGCAAGCCGCATTCAGGATGCCAAGTCCGCCTTCATCATCACCGCCGATGAAGGCCTGCGCGGCGGCCGCAAGGTTCCCCTGAAGGTCAATGTGGACGCGGCGCTCGAGCGCGTCGGACCGGGTGTCGTCGATCACGTGCTCGTGGTGCGCCGCACCGGCTCCGCCGTCGACATGCTGCCGGGCCGCGACGTCTATTACGACGAGGCGGCGGCGATGGTCTCCGACGATTGCCCCTATGAGGAGATGAACGCGGAGGACCCGCTGTTCATTCTCTACACCTCCGGCTCCACCGGAACGCCCAAGGGCGTGCTGCACACCACCGGCGGMTACCTYCTCTATGCGGCGATGACGCATSAATACGTGTTCGAYTACCACGACGGCGACATCTACTGGTGCACCGCCGATGTGGGCTGGGTGACGGGCCATTCCTACATTCTCTACGGACCGCTCGCGAACGGCGCGACCACGCTGATGTTCGAGGGCGTGCCCACCTATCCGTCGATCTCCCGCTTCTGGGAGGTGATCGACAAGCACAGCGTGAACATCTTCTACACCGCGCCGACCGCGATCCGYTCGCTCATGCAGGCGGGCGAGGAGCCGGTGAAGAAGACCTCGCGCAAGTCCCTGCGCCTGCTCGGCTCCGTGGGCGAGCCGATCAATCCGGAAGCCTGGGAATGGTATCACCGCGTGGTCGGCGAYAATCGTTGCCCCATCGTGGATACCTGGTGGCAGACRGAGACSGGCGGCATTCTCATCACGCCGCTRCCSGGCGCGACGAAGCTCAAGCCCGGCTCSGCCACRCGGCCSTTCTTCGGCGTGAAGCCGGAGGTCGTGGATGCGGACGGCAAGGTGCTCGACGGCGCGGCCGAGGGCAACCTGGTGATCGCCGATTCCTGGCCCGGCCAGATGCGCACGGTCTATGGCGACCATGAGCGCTTCGTGCAGACCTATTTCTCCACCTATCCCGGCAAGTACTTCACCGGCGACGGCTGCCGGCGCGATGCGGACGGCTATTACTGGATCACCGGTCGCGTGGACGACGTGATCAACGTCTCCGGACACCGCATGGGCACGGCGGAGGTCGAATCCGCGCTGGTGGCCCATCCGAAGGTGTCGGAAGCCGCCGTCGTGGGCTACCCGCACGACATCAAGGGCCAGGGCATCTACGCCTATGTGACCCTGATGGCCGGCGAGGAACCGTCCGAGGAGCTGCGCAAGGAGCTGGTGGCCTGGGTGCGCAAGGAGATCGGCCCCATCGCGTCGCCGGACCTGATCCAGTTCGCGCCAAGCCTTCCGAAGACCCGCTCCGGCAAGATCATGCGCCGCATCCTGCGCAAGATCGCCGAGGACGAGTTCGGCGCGCTCGGCGACACCTCGACGCTCGCCGATCCCGCCGTGGTCGACGACCTGATCACCAACAGACAGAACAAGCGCACGCAGGCGGCTTGATCCAAACACACGTCATTCCGGGGCCGCGCCAGCGGAACCCGGGATCGCGTGACGAGAATAGCGCTTTTTCTGAAAACGATTCCGGATCGGCTCTGCCGTCCGGAATGACACTTTTCCTGTTTTCGGAACCTCAGCCGTTTCCTCCGCGTCTCATCCTCGTGCCATGAAAGCAGGAGGGTTGAGACATGTTCGCGCGCGGGGCCATCGTATTGACCGCATTCTGGCTTGCCGCGTCGGGCGCATCCGCCCGTGAGATCGTGCCGTTCGAGGCACGGGTCTCGCCAGGCACCATCGTCATCAAGACCGGCGAGCGGCGGCTCTATTATGTGCGCGGTGACGGCACGGCGCTTCGCTATCGCGTGGCGGTGGGCAAGCCCGGCAAGCAATGGTTCGGCGAAGCGCATATCGACGGCAAATATATTCGGCCCGCTTGGTCGCCTCCGGCGGAGGTGAAGCAGGACAATCCCCGGTTGCCGAATGTCATTCCAGGCGGCGCCCCGAACAATCCCATGGGTGCGCGGGCACTCACGCTCGACCTTGATGAATACGCGATCCACGGTACCAACCGGCCTAGCTCCATCGGCACTTATGCGTCCTATGGTTGCATCCGTATGCTCAACGAGGACATCGTGGATCTCTACGATCAGGTGAGCATCGGCACCCGCGTCGTGGTGGAGCAGTAATAACCACTTACCCTTCGAAGGAGCTTTTGTTACATGGCAAGGGATGAAACGTTATTCCTTGCCATCTTCTTGCCCATGGGGGCCGCGACCCGCCTCTGATCGAGTGGATCATCTGATCCTGCTCGACGGGGTGCGCGCGCTCTCCTCGTTCCAGGCTTGCAAGGCGATTGTGAGTGACGGCGCCAACGGGAATGCGCCGCCATGATGCCGCTTGTCCTCGTCATCGGCGGCATGGGAAGTTTTGGACGCAAGCTCGTAGAAGGCCTGCTCGCCACGACGGATGCCGCTGTGGTGATCGGCGGACGCGCTCCACAGCGTCATGAGGGCGACATCCAGGCCCTTCAGCAGCATTACGGCGCGGACCGGGTCGGGGCGATTGCGATCGACCGGGATGCGGCCCTCGACATTCTTCGCGTGCTCAAACCCTTCTGCGTGGTCGATGCGGCAGGGCCGTTCCAGAACGCCGAGCCCTCCCTCGCACGGGCGGCGATTGCCGCAGGCTGCCATTATGTCGATCTGGCCGATGCCCGCGATTTCGTGGCGCGCTTCGGCGCATTGGACTCACTCGCCCGCGACGCCGGCATCCTTGCCGTCACCGGCGCAAGCTCGACGCCCGCCCTGTCCGGCGCGGTGATCGCCCATCTGACGGCGGGATGGCAGAACATCGCTGAGATCAATGTGGCCATTTCTCCGGGCAATCGCGCGCCGCGCGGCCTCTCGGTGGTGGAAGCCATTCTGGCTTACGCCGGCCAACCCGTTCGTGTGCTCTTTCATGGCGGCTGGACGAAGCTGCCGGGCTGGGGCGCGCTGACCCGGCGGGACATGCCGGGACTTGGGCGGCGCTGGCTTTCCTTATGCGAGACACCCGATCTCGATCTTCTGCCCGCCCGCTATCCTTCCGCCGATACGGTCCTGTTCCGCGCGGGCCTCGAACTGCCGGTCCTGCATTTGGGATTGTGGCTGCTGACACTGCCTGTCCGTAGCGGCCTCGTGTCCTCACTCAGGCCTTATGCCCGCTCGCTGCACAGGATCGCATCGTGGTTCGAGCGCTTCGGCACGGATCGCGGTGGCATGAGCGTCGAGGTGTCAGGCCGAGATCACGAAGGCAGGCCTGCGAAAGCCGTCTGGTCGCTGGTGGCGGAGGCAGGCGACGGGCCGAATATTCCGGTGCTGCCCGCTCTCGCGCTCATTCGTGGATTGCTTCAGGGGACCATCACGGCGCAGGGCGCGGGCCATGCGGGCGATCTCCTCGCGCTTAGCGCTGTTGAAAGCGAGTTCTCCCGCTTCAAGATCAAGGTCCGGCGCGCCATGAGCTGGCCGGAGGCGGGAAGCCTGTTCGAGAAGGTTCTGGGGCCCGAGATCCAGCGTCTTCCGCCGCTGGTTCGTCACGTGCATGGCGGGCACCCCCTGCGCCTCAAAGGCCGCGCCACCATCGATGGCGCCCGGCACGGGGCAGGCAGGCTCATCGCCCGGCTCTTCGGCTTTCCCGGCACCACGCCGGATACGCAAGCCGACATTACCCTCGAACGACAGGGAAACCGGGAAATCTGGACCCGCCGCTTCGGCGGCAAGGCCTTCCGCAGCGTGCTTCGTTCAGCTCCCTCACCCCGTCGCGTCTACGAGCGTTTCGGCCCCTTCCGCTTCGAGCTCGAGTTGACGCCTTACCGCAGCGGCTTCGAACTAAGCATCGTCGGGTGGAGCTTGGGACCTTTAAGACTCCCCGCCAGCCTGGCACCCAAGGCCCCCGCCCGCGCCTTCGTCGACGATAAAGGCCGCTACCGCTTCGACGTCACGATCGGTCTTCCTCTTGTCGGTCGGATCGTCCGGTATCGCGGCTGGGCCATGCCCGAAGGTTAGACGCTATGCACAACCCTAAAATGAAACAATATTCTTGACACCTCCGCACGTTAAGATTATCACATAAAGAAATCTTTATGTCTTTATGTGAGATGATCATGGACATCGACGTCATCGGCTTGGGTCTTTTCTCGGTTGCAGCGCTCGTTCTTCTGGGTTCGCCTGGGCCTGCCATCGCGGCCCTGGTCGCAGTAGGCCGCAACCAGGGTTTCGCTCGCGGTTTAGGCTTTTACGGCGGGCTCCAGATCGGTCTGGCCGTCGCGGCCGGCATCAGCGCGGCAGGCCTGTTCTCGCTTTTGCAGGCTTTTCCCATCGTGACGCTGGCCATGACCATCGTCGCCACGCTCTACCTCGTCTATCTCTCTTACAAGATCGCGACCGCGCCCGTAGGCGTGGAACCGCAGGCCACGGAGAAAACCGACTTCACCTCCACGCCCCTCGGCGGTTTCCTGCTCGGGATCACGAACCCGAAAGCCTATGTGGCCTTCGTGTCCCTGATGGCCTCCTATTCGATCGTCCGCACCAACACCTTCGCCGATTCCACGCTCAAGTGGCTGCTCTGCGTGATCGTGATGATCGTGGTCGACATCATCTGGCTGTGGCTCGGCGTGGTGATTCAGAAAGCCAACATGAAGCCGAAGGCGGAGCGCATCCTCAACATCGCCATGGGCCTGACAATTCTCGCCACGGCGGTTCTGGCGTTCGTCTGACGGGCGTTATGCCTGCCGATACAGATCCGCCCGCGACGACGGCACACCCGAGGGACCGCGCGTGCGCTTCGAGGCGAGGGTCTGATTGACGCCGATCACGCCGCGCTCGAAGCCCAGTGAAACGCCTGCGAGATAGAGGAGCCAGGTGCGGGTGGTCTCAGCCCCGACCTCGGCTTCGGCTTCGGCTTTGCGGGCGTTCAGGTTCTCCCACCAGAGTCGTGTCGTGCGCTGATAATGCTCGCGCCAGGCCTCCACATCGTGCACTTCGAAACCGAAGCGTTCGAGGTTGGAGACCGACATGCCGAGATGATCGAGCTCCGCACCGGGGAAGATGTAGCGCATGATCGCCTTGGCCTCGGGCTTGAGCTTGCCGAAGGCCTTGCCGGAGCGCTTCGCGCGCCGCGCGATGGTGTGGTGGAGATAGAGGCCACGGGGTCTCAGCAGCCGATGCACGGTGCTGAAGTAGGTCGGGTGGTTGGCGATGCCCACATGCTCGAACATGCCGATGGATGAGATCTTGTCGAACTCTCCCTCCATCTGCGTGAAATCCTTGAGAATGACCTCCGCCCGGTCCTGAAGGCCAAGCCTCGCGATCTTCTCTCGCGCCAGAGCCGCCTGCTCCTCGGCCAGCGTCACGCCCACGGCCTTCACGCCGTAATGCTGCGCCGCATGGCAGATCAGCGCCCCCCAGCCGCAGCCGATATCGAGCAGCCGTTCGCCGGGCTTCAGCCGCAGCTTGCGGCAGATCATGTCGAGCTTATCGAACTGAGCGCGTGCCAGATCGTCGTGCCAATCCGGCTGGAAATAGGCGCAGGTATAGACCATCTCCGGATCGAGGAAGAGCCGGTAGAAGTCGTTAGACACATCGTAATGATAGGCGATGTTGGCCTTGTTGGTGGACGGTTTTCCATCCTTCGCGCCCGTGCCCTCCCGAGGTTTGTCGAGGGGGCGGGGAATGTAGGAGGGCGCGCGCAGGAAATGATAGGCGGCCTTGAGCGCCTTGAGCTTGCTCAACCCCTTCAGGCGGCGGCCAATCTTCTGCGGCCGCTGAGCGGCGAGATCGAAGATGGTGCCGTTCTTGAGGTCGAGCAGGCCCGACACATAGGCGTTGAGCGCGGTGTCAAGACTGGGACGGCGAAGCAAGCTCGCTACCACATTCTCGCGGCGGATCACGAGGCGCATGGCATAGGACGGCAGGTCGGCGGGCACGGTGGAACCGTCCCATAATTCAAAACCGAACTGGAGATCGAGCGCCTTGTGCGCGTCCTCCAGCAGGTCCCGGAAAATCTTCAGCCGCTCCGCCCCGCTCATCAGCTCTGATCCATGCCCCTGGTTCTTTGGCGAAGGACAGTAAGCGTGGCTTGGCCGGGACACAATCCACTTGAGAGGATGCAATAACCTAAAAGTCGCTCGCGAGGCCCTTCACTTCCCAATCGTCATAACGCACGGGCTCCAGCCCGCCACGGCCCTGGTGTTCCTTTTGCCTGGCGATCTCCGCCGCGCGGGCATCGATGGCGATGCGGCGCTGGGCTGCCTCCTCGAGTGCCCTCTGGGCTGCGGGAGACAAGGTCTTGCCGGGAGATGCCCCCTCGACGGCGGGGGGCTGGATCGGATCGGGTTTGTCGTTCGTGCTCATGAGCCGGCCTTAACATATTCGCGCTCTGCCCGGGAGAGGCTGTCCCCCTTGGGAGAGAGCTGGACCATTCCCACATGAAGGTCCAACGGATGAAATTTCAGATCCCGACGAGGTGGAGACCCCGATGAACACCGTCAAGACCGGAATGCTGCTGGCGGCCCTCATGGCCCTGTTCGGCGTTGTCGGCTACATGCTCGGCGGCGCAACCGGCATGATGATCGCGCTCGGCCTTGGCCTCGCGACCAACATCTACGCCTATTGGAACTCGGACCGGCTGGCGCTCGCAGCCCATCACGCCATCGAGGTGGACGAGAGCACCGCGCCCGATCTGGTGCATATGGTGCGGGACCTGGCGCGCAACGCCAATCTCCCGATGCCGCGCGTCTACATCATCGAGAATCCGCAGCCCAACGCCTTCGCCACCGGCCGCAACCCCGAAAACTCGGCCGTCGCCGCCACGACGGGCCTACTCCACATGCTCAGCCATGACGAGGTGGCGGGCGTGATGGCGCACGAGCTCGCCCATATCAAGAACCGCGACACGCTCATCATGACCGTCAGCGCCACGATTGCGGGCGCCATTGCGACGCTTGCCCAGTTCGGCTTCCTGTTCGGCGGGCGCGGCAATGATCGGCCGAACCCCATCGTCATGATCGCCACCGCGCTGATTGCGCCGCTCGCCGCCATGATCATCCAGATGGCGATCAGCCGCTCGCGGGAATACGACGCCGACAAGATGGGCGCAGAAATCTCCGGCCAGCCGCTCGCGCTCGCCTCCGCGCTCGCGAAAATCGCGGGCGGGGTCGCGCAAGTGCCCAACATGGATGCGGAGCGTCATCCCGCCACTGCGCCGCTCTTCATCATCAACCCGCTCTCGGGGCACGGCATGGACAACCTGTTCTCCACGCACCCGGCGACAGAAAACCGGATTGCGGCCTTGAGCGCTTTGGCGCAAGAGATGGGCGCGACGCGGGGAGCGACGCCGCAACCCGGCTTCCTCGCGCAGAGTTCATCGAGTCCGTGGGGGCAAGCGCCCCGTCGCGGCCCCTGGGGTTAAATGTTTTGAGCCAATCTGAAGACCATGCGGGCCTTGGGCCCCGCCGCCTCGCCTGGATGGCGGTGACGGAAGCCATGAAGCGGCGTGTGCCGCTCGACGACATGCTGGACGAATTGTCCCCGGCCGAAAACCTATCCTCCCGCGACGAGGCTCTGGCACGAGCCATTGCCATCGTCACCTTCCGCCGCCTCGGCACGCTGGGCCGCGCGCTCAACGAGAGGCTCAACCGGCAGCCGAAGGACGAGCGCCTGCTGCACCTTCTCGCCACCGGCGCGGCGCAGATCCTCTTCCTCGACGTTCCTGACCATGCCGCCGTCGACAGCACAGTCGAGCTGGCGCAGAACGATGCGAAGCTCGGTCACGCGGGCGGATTCATCAACGCGGTCCTGCGGCGCGTGGCCCGCGAGCGCGACATGATCCTGGCCGAACAGGATTCCTGGCTCGATACGCCCACCTGGCTCGAAGAGCGCTGGATTGCGCAATATGGCGAGGATCTCGCCAAGAAGATTGCCGAGTCGCACCGCTCCATGGCCTCCGTCGATATCACCGTGAAGGACGATGCCCCCGGCTGGGCCGAGCGCCTGGGCGGCGTTCTCCTGCCCAACGGTAGTATCCGCCTCGTCGAGCGCACCGCGATCCGCGAGCTGCCGGGCTTCGATGAGGGCGCATGGTGGGTGCAGGATGTTGCCGCATCCCTCCCCGCGCGCCTCTTGAATCCCCAACCCGGCGAGCGCATCGCCGATCTGTGCGCAGCACCCGGCGGCAAGACCGCGCAGCTCGCCGCTGCCGGCGCCGATGTGCTCGCGGTCGACCGTTCGCCCAAGCGCCTCAAGCGCTTGGAGGAGAACCTCGCCCGCCTGAACCTGAAGGCGCAGACTCGCGCCATCGATGCGGAAAAGCTCGACGAGGCGCCCTTCGACGCCATCCTGCTCGATGCGCCCTGCTCAGCCACCGGCACCATCCGCCGTCATCCCGACGTCGCCTGGACCAAGAGCGAGGACGACATTCGCAAGCTCTCGGGCCTCCAGTCGCGCCTGCTCGACAAGGCGGCAAACCTGCTCAAACCCGGCGGCCGCATGGTCTATTGCACCTGCTCGCTGGAGGCCGACGAGGGCGAGCGTCAAGCGGAAGCCTTTCTCGCCCGTCACTCCGACTTCACGCGCCAGCCCATCCGCGCCGATGAGATCGGCGGACTAGCCGAATGCATCACGCCGGACGGCGACGTGCGCACCCTGCCCTGCCACCTCGTTTCGCCGGAGCATGAGCGCAGCGGTCTGGACGGGTTCTTCATCGCACGGTTCGTGAAGGCCGGTTAATTTCAGAATTAACCGTTCCGTTCTGATCCTGAGGACATCCCCTGTTGAAACCGGCCAAAACAACGGGTGCTTACACGTTGTTAACCAGTCAGCAGGAACTCGCTCTTTATGCTGGCGCGGATTCAAGCAGTTCTGAGAGGGAGCGCCACGCGTGGATTTCGGGCCAGATCGCTGGCGTTTTTATCGGCTTGCCTTTCGCGAGGCAGGCCGCGCCATGCGTGGAGGAACGGTTTGGACCTTGTCGAAGGCGTTCCGTGGAACGCCGATGCCGACGCGCCTGCTCTTCGCACCGCAGGACCTGCGCACGGCCGATCCCACCATCGCCACCGACATCTATTCCGGCTTCTTCGCCTTCGCGGGACGCGCCATCACCACGAGCGGCCGCTCGCCCTTCGCCTTCACGCCGCCGAGCCGCGCCTGGGGCGAGGCGCTCTATGGTTTCGGATGGCTGCGCCACCTGCGCGCCGCAGGCACCGCATTGGCGCAGGCGAATGCGCGCTCCCTCGTGGACGAGTTTGTCACCTCTCGCCTCGGCGACAAGCGGCTTGCCACCGACACGCAAATCATCGCGCGCCGCCTGATCTCCTTCATCAGCCAGTCGCCGCTGATCCTGGAAGGCGCCGACCACGCCTTCTACCAGCGCTTCCTGCGCATTCTCGGCCAGCATGTGCGCGAGCTCGAACGCCACATGCGCTCGGGCGCCATGCCCCGCCAGCAGCTCATGGCGGCGATCGCGCTCTGCTACGCGGGCCTGTGCTGCGAGGGTCTCGACCGAAACCTGAGACGCGCCAGCCGTCTTCTCGCCCGTGAGCTGGAGCGCCAGATCCTCGCCGATGGCGGCCATGCCAGCCGCAATCCGCGCGTGATCGTGGACCTTTTGTTCGACCTTCTGCCCCTGCGCCAGATGTTCGCGAGCCGCGAGGTCGATACGCCCGAATCCCTGCTCCACGCCATTGACCGTATGCTGCCCATGGTGCGCCTGTTCCGCCATGGCGACGGCACGCTCTCGCATTTCAACGGCATGGGCGTGACCGCGGCGGACCATCTCGCGACGCTCCTCACCTATGACGACATGCGCAGCCGCCCGATCCAGCACGCGCCGCATACGGGCTACGAGCGCCTGGAGGCCGGACGCACCCTGCTGGTGGCGGATGTTGGCGCACCGCCGCCAACCTTCCTGTCGTCGGATGCGGGCGCGGGCTGCCTCTCCTTCGAGTTTTCCAGCGGTGCACAGCGCATCGTGGTCAATTGCGGCACGCCCTATATCGCGAACGATACGATCATCCAGGCCTCGCGCTCCACGGCGGCTCACTCGACCGCCTCCATCAACGATATCTCGTCCTGCCAGCTCTTGTCCGAGCGCGGCGGATGGCTCACGCGCCGCATCGCGGGCTGGCTGCTGAACCGGGTCGGCCCCATCGTGATCAGCGGTCCCGAGCGCGTGACGGCAGAACGCAGCGAGCGCGAACATGCGCAGATGCTCAGCGCCAGCCATGACGGCTATCGCCAGCGCTTCGGCCTGATCCACGAGCGGCGCTGGCAACTGGCCCCCAAAGGCAACCTGCTGGAAGGCGAGGACGTGTTTTGGGGCGAAGGCGCCGCCAGCGCGACGGCGGAAGCGGTTATCCGCTTCCATCTGGCCCCCGGCATCCGGGCAAGCCGTGCGCAAGGCGGGCGGGTCGTCATGCTGGTCCTGCCCAACCAGGAAGCCTGGCAGTTCACGGCCATCCCCATCGAGGCCGGCGTCGAAGACAGCGTGTTCCTCGCGGCCCCCGACGGCATGCGCCGCACGGAGCAGATCGTGCTGAGCATTCGCCCGAGCGAGACCCCCTCCGTTCGCTGGCGCTTCGAGCGCCTCGCCCGCACGTATAATCCGAGCCAACCTGCGGAAACGACGCCGGATCTGCTGTAGCAGAACAGACATCAGGCAAAAGATATTCATGACTCTCGCTGACGTGATCGGACTGATCGGAGTGGCCGCCTATCTGTCGGCTTACGGCCTGCTGCAGATGGGCATCCTGAAGGTCGAGGATGGCCGCTATGCCTTGCTCAACGGCGTCGGCGCGATCGCCATTCTCTATTCGCTGATCTTCGACTTCAACCTGCCGTCCTTCATCACCCAGACGGCATGGCTGATCCTGACGATCATCGGGTTTGTCCGCGCACGCATGAAGCGGCGGTCGTTGTTCGGGTCGGGTCGGTAGCGAAAAAGCAGCCTTTGTGGCTCATGCACGGACAGCGCCCTCTTCACGACTTCCGGACGCATGCCTCGCAAGGAGCAACGAGCTCGTCATCAAGCCGAATGAGCCTTGCTTCCCGGTGATCGATACCTGATCGATGAGGCCTTTTGCATGGCAGCAAGTGTCTCCTCGATGGTCAACAGAGCGGTTGTCTGGAAGGAGCTCAGCGCTCCGCCGGCGCCAATCGCCAGCGCCGTAGCTGCCATCGAAACGTTATCCGGAGCCTCCCACAAGGTGTATCCGTCGTGGTCGCCAAAGGCATACCAGAAGCCGTGCAGCTTTCCGCCGACCGCTTCGATGTACTCTTTGGCTGCCGCTCGGCGGTCTTCGGGGTTCTTGATGAGCTTCGCCCATGTTTCCGGAGTGTAACTGAACCGTGTCAGATAGAACGGCATCTGCTCCTCCCTCACCGGCTATCCCTAACGAGGGTCGGGAGAATAGCACGTCCGGCCTTTATCGGGCCGGGGATCACCCGTTATACCCATTCGTGAAATGCCTGCGTCTTGATCAGCAGCATCGCGAATGAGACCGGGTTGACCTTTGCCAGCTTCTGTCGCCTTCCCGGTTCCCATCACGGACCCATCGTGCTATCGCGCCCGCATCCTTTACCCCTTCATGGAGCGGCCGTCATGCCGAGCGACCTGAAGCGCGTGTCCCGCGCCCTGCTTTCCGTATCCGACAAGACGGGTCTCGTGGACTTCGCCCGGGCGCTCGCCGAGCGCGGCATCGAGCTGGTCTCCACCGGCGGCACGCACAAGAGCTTAAGCGAGGCGGGCTTGCCTGTGAAGGACGTGAGCGACCTCACGGGCTTCCCCGAGATGATGGACGGGCGCGTGAAGACGCTGCACCCTTCCGTCCATGGCGGCCTTCTCGGCATCCGCGCCAACCCCGAGCATCAGGCGGCCATGCTGGCCCACGGCATCCAGCCCATCGACCTGCTGGTGGTGAACCTCTATCCCTTCGAGGCCACGGTCGCGGCAGGCAAGCCTTACGACGATTGCATCGAGAACATCGATATCGGCGGCCCCGCGATGATCCGCGCCGCCGCCAAGAACCATGGCGACGTAGCCGTGGTGGTGGACGGCGCCGATTACGCCGCCGTTCTCGACGACCTGAAGCAGCATAACGGCGCGGTCACCTACACGCTCCGCCGCCGCCTCGCGCAGAAGGCCTATTCCCGCACCGCCGCTTACGACGCCGCGATCTCCAACTGGTTCGCCAATGAATTGGCCGAGGAAACCCCGCCCTTCCGCGCGCTCGGCGGCGCCATTGCCGAGGTGATGCGCTACGGCGAGAACCCGCATCAGAGCGCCGCCTTCTACCGCACGCCCGAGCAGCGCCCCGGCGTGTCGACCGCGCGCCAGGTACAGGGCAAGCAGCTCTCCTACAACAACATCAACGACACCGATGCCGCCTTTGAGGCGGTCGCTGAATTCGCGCCCGAGCGTTCCGCCGCCATCGTGATCGTCAAGCACGCCAATCCCTGCGGCGTGGCGCAAGGCACCTCTTTGCGCGAGGCTTACGAGAAGGCGCTCCGCTGCGATCCCGTCTCGGCCTTCGGCGGCATCGTCGCCATGAACCGCCCGCTCGATGCGGAAGCCGCAAAAGCCATCACCGAGATCTTCACCGAGGTGATCATCGCGCCCGATGCCAGCGAGGAGGCCATCGCCATCGTCGCCGCCAAGAAGAACCTGCGCCTGCTGCTCGCGGGCGGCCTGCCCGATCCGCGACAGGAAGGCCTGACGCTCCGTACGGTGGCGGGCGGATTTCTGGCCCAGTCGCGCGACAACGCGGTGGTCGAGGCCATGGACCTCAAGGTCGTCACCAAGCGCGCGCCCACGGACCGCGAACTCGACGACCTGCGCTTCGCCTTCCGCGTCGCCAAGCACGTGAAGTCGAACGCCATCGTCTATGCGAGGGATCTCGCGACCGTGGGCATCGGTGCAGGCCAGATGAGCCGCGTCGATTCCTCCCGCATCGCCGCCTGGAAGGCCGCTGAAGCTGCCAAGGCCGCCGGCCGGCCTGAGACGCTGGCCAAGGGCTCGGTGGTTGCCTCCGACGCCTTCTTCCCCTTCGCCGATGGGCTCCTCGCCGCCGCAGAAGCAGGCGCCACGGCGGTGATCCAGCCCGGCGGCTCCATGCGCGACGACGAGGTGATCAAGGCCGCAGACGAAGCCGGCCTCGCCATGGTCTTCACGGGCCACCGGCATTTCCGGCACTAAGCATTAAGAAGCGTCATCCCGGATCGGCGCTTCGCTTCATCCGGGATGACATTCCCCGATGACGTCTCTCCTTTTCCTCCCCATATGAAGCGGAGCAGAAGGAGATCCTGATGATCGTCACTACCACACCCTCTATCGAAGGCCGCCGGATCGGATCCTATCGCGGCATCGTTTCAGGCGAGGCTATTCTCGGCGCCAACGTGTTCCGCGATTTCTTCGCCTCCATCCGCGATGTGGTGGGCGGGCGCTCGGGCTCCTATGAGCGCGTTCTGCGGGACGGACGCGACACTGCTTTGAACGAGATGATCGAAGAGGCGCAGCGCCTCGGTGCGCATGCCATCGTCGGCGTTCACATGGATTACGGCGCCATCGGCAAGAACGAAGGCATGATGATGGTGACCGTGAGCGGGACGGCGGTGACGCTGGAGTAAGTTCAGGCCCGCTTCACACCATTCAGCAGCGTGAAACCGACAAGCAGGAACACGATCAGCACCGCCGGTGCTGCGGCTTGTGTCTGGAAGATCGCTGTCGCTGTGGCGACCGCCAGCGGCGCGAGGAAGGATGTGACTTTTCCCGACAAGGCCAGAAGCCCGAAATAGCGCCCGGCCTCACGCGGCGGCACGAGGCGGGCGAGAAGGCTGCGGGAGGATGCCTGCAAGGGGCCGGCCACCGCGCCGATGACGAGGCCGAGCAGCACGAAAAGCTTTTCCGCCGCGCTGGCGTAAAGGCCTTCGGCGGGAGGAGCTGTCGGGACGACGAAGAGGATGTGTTCTCTCCCCAGCGACAGCACGCCCACGCAGACGAGGGTGAGCGTGATGATGGCGCCCATGATCACGGGCTTGGCGCCGAACCGGTCATCGAGGCGTCCGCCGATGAGCGCACCCACGGTTCCGGTGATGGTGAGCATGATGCCGAAGAGGCCGAGCTCCGTCGCCTGCCAGCCGAACACCCCTGCTCCATAGATGCCGCCGAAGGCGAAGAGCGCCACCAGCGCATCCTGATAGACCATGTTGGCGATGAGGAAGCGCAGCACGCCCTGGTGCCGGCGCGCATCCCGAAGCGTGCCGCGTACCTGCGTGAAACTTTGCGCGACGGCGCTCTTCAGCGACACGGTTGAGCGCGCGATGTCGGGCGTAAAGAGGAATAGCGGCATCACGAACACGAGGAACCACACGGCGGAGAACGGCCCGGTGATGCGGTCGCCCTCGCGCTGCGCGGGATCGAGGCCAAAGAGAGGCTCAAAGCCGAAGAAGGTTTTGCCGCTCGCTCCGTCGCCTGCGAGAAAGCCCAGCACGATCACGAGCGAGACGAGGCCGCCGAGATAGCCCATGGCCCAGCCGGTGCCGGAGAGCCGCCCATAGCGCTCCGGCGGCACAAGATGCGGGATCATCGCATTGTTGAACACCGCCGCGACCTCCACGGCGATGGTGGCGAAAGCAAATCCCATCAGCGCAATGGGAATGGCGGCAGGCGCACCCGGCGCGGCATACCAGAGGGCGAAGGAGGCCAGGAACAGCACGAGGCCGCAAGAGGCGATCCACGGCTTCTTGGGACCGGTCGCATCGGCGACGGACCCTAAGACCGGTGAGAGGATCGCCAGGGCAAGACCCGCCGCCGCCGTGGCATAGCCCCAGAGGCTCTGGCCGGTGACCGGGTCGGGCGCGAGGGAGGCTGCGAAATACGGCGCGAAGACGAAAGTGGTGACCAGGGTGAAGAAGGGCTGGCAGGCCCAGTCGAACAAGAGCCAGCCAAGGATGGCGGGGCGTGAGGCCATGGCGGGGGCAGTTAACCGATTATCGTCTTTCACCAGCCCGCGCCTTGTGTCCGAAACATCTCGACACAGGCTCCTCTGTTGGAGAGGAGCCTGCATCTCAGGTCCGGTTCACCAGTTTATTGCCGCTAGGTCAACTCGTTCTCGCCAGATCGCCGAGCAGGCTTGCCGCGACGGTGATCTTCGACAGGGTGAGGCCCGAGGAGACGATGCCGTCGACGGCGCCCCGGATGCGGCTCACGTCGGAGCCGCGCTTCTCGCTCCAGGCCTGCACGGCATCGACGCCCGAGTTGTCCTGCATCGAGACCTCGGCGGTGAGACCGCGATGGGCATAGGCAATGCTGTCGATGGCTCGGTCGAGGGCAAGGCGGTCGAAATAATCGCTGACCACGATGTCCTGCGCCGCGCCGATGAGGGCGCCGAGACGGAACACGGCCTCCAACGCAAAATGCGTGCAGGCAATCTCGCGAATGGGCTTTCCGGTCTTCTGCGCGGTGAGCACGATATCGGGCGCCGCCACCAGATCCGGCAGGGATGCGATGCGGTGGGCGAGTTCTTCCGGCGTGCCCTGGTCCACGAGCGCCTTGGTGCGCGCATCCCAGGCGGCGAGCGCCTCGGCGGAGAGGGCTTCCGGCAGCCCGCTTTCCACTTCCGCGATACCGGCCTGATAAGTGCCGATGATCTGGTCGAGGGAATGGTTGGCGAAGTCCACGTTGCGGATGAACCAGACGATCCGGTTCATGAGCAGGTCCTGCAACTCGCCGTAGAGACCAAGCTGCGCTTTGCCCGGCACCACGCCGTCGAGGGCATCAATGGCGCTGTTGAGTTCACCCAAGCCGAAGGAATCGCGGGTGGCCGCATAGGCCGCGGCAATCGTCGGCGCATCCGCGCCCGTCTGGTCGACGAGACGCGCGACCATGGTCGGCCCGCCCCGGTTGATGATGGCGTTGGCGAGCTGCGTGGCGATGATCTCGCGGCGCAGGCGGTGGGATGCGATGGCATCCGGGAATCGCTCGCGCATGGCGCCGGGGAAATAGCGCTCCAGCTCCTTGGCGAGATAGGGATCGTCGGGGACCGCGCTTGCCAGAAGCTCGTCATGCAGGGAGAGCTTGGCATAGGCAAGCAGCACGGCGAGTTCCGGCCGCGTCAGCGCCTCGCCCCGACGGGCGCGCTCCGTGAGCACGCCGTCCTCCGGCAGGTATTCCACCGCGCGGTTGAGACGGCCTTGCGCCTCCAGCATCTGCATCAGGCGGCGGGCAAAGCCGAGATCGGCGGTGCCGCGCTGTTCTGACAAGGACAGGGCCAGCGTCTGCAGGTAGTTGTTGCGCAGCACCAGCCCCGCGACCTCGTCGGTCATGTCGGCGAGAAGCTCGTTGCGCGCTTCCTGTGTCAGGCGTCCATCGCGCTCGGGAGTCGTGAGCGCGATCTTGATGTTCACTTCCATGTCGGAGGTGTTGACGCCCGCCGAATTGTCGATGGCATCCGTGTTGAGGCGCACGCCGTTCTGTCCCGCCTCGATGCGTCCGCGCTGCGTCGCGCCTAAGTTTGCGCCCTCGCCGACCACTTTGGCGCGTATATCCGCGCCCGTGATGCGGATGGCGTCGTTGGCGCGGTCGCCCACCTGCTCATCGGTCTCGGACGATGAGCGGATATAGGTGCCGATGCCGCCGAACCAGAGCAGGCCGACCTGTGCTTTCAGGATCGCGCTCATCACCTCGGCGGGCGTTGCCTGCGCCTGGGCCAGCCCAAGCACGGAGCGTACCTCATCCGAGAGCGGAATAGATTTCGCGCTGCGCGAGAACACGCCGCCGCCGTTGGAGATCAGCGACTTGTCGTAATCCTGCCAGCTCGAGCGCGGAAGATTGAACAGGCGCTCGCGCTCCTTGAACGACACCTCCGGATCGGGACTGGGATCGAGGAAGATGTCGCGATGGTCGAAGGCGGCGACGAGTCTCAAGGCTCGCGACAGCAGCATGCCGTTGCCGAACACGTCGCCGGACATGTCGCCCACGCCCGCCACCGTGACTGCTTGAGTCTGGATGTCGATGTCCATCTCGCGGAAGTGGCGTTTCACCGCCTCCCACGCGCCGCGGGCAGTAATGCCCATCTTCTTGTGGTCGTACCCCTGGCTGCCGCCGGATGCGAAGGCATCGCCCAGCCAATGGCCCTTCTCGATGGAGAGTTGATTTGCCGTATCGGAGAAAGTCGCCGTGCCCTTGTCGGCGGCGACCACGAGATAGGGATCGTTCCCATCGTGGCGCACCGTGTCCGACGGCGGCACCACGTGGTCGCCTTCGATGTTGTCGGTAAGCTGGAGCAGCGTGCGCACGAAGATGCGGTAGCTCTCAGTGCCTTCCGCCAGCCACGCCTGCCGGTCGCTTGCAGGCGGCAGGTGCTTGGGCACGAAGCCGCCTTTCGCGCCCACGGGCACGATCACCGCGTTCTTGACCTGCTGCGCCTTGACGAGACCCAGCACCTCGGTGCGGAAATCCTGCGGACGGTCGGACCAGCGCAGGCCGCCGCGCGCAACCTTGCCGTAGCGCAGATGCACGCCTTCGACGCGTGGCGAATAGACGAAGATCTCATACAGCGGCTTCGGCAGCGGCAGGCCGTCGACCTTCGCGCATTCGAACTTGAACGCGATGGTCTGGCGCGGCAGGCCGTTGCCTTCGAGCTGGAAGAAATTGGTGCGTACCGCCGCCTCGATGAGGTTGATGAAGCGGCGAAGAATGCGGTCGTCGTCGAGGCTGGTGACGGCCTGCAGCTGCTCCTCAATGGCGGCGCGAATGGCTCCCTCATTCGTGATGCGGGCCTCGGCATCCTGATGACGGGGATCGAAGCGGGCATAGAAGAGCTTGACGATCTCGACCGTGATGCCCGCATGCCTTGCCAGCGTCTCGGCGAGGTAATCCTGCGCGTAGGCCACCTGGATCTGGCGCAGGTAACGGCCGAGCGTGCGCATCATCGCCACATCGCGCCAGCCAAGGCCCGCCTCAAGCACGAGGCGGTTGAAGCCGTCGGATTCCGCAAGGCCCCGGAACAGCGCGAGCAGAGCAGCTTCGATGAGATCCTGGATCTCGTCGCTGTCGATCGCGCCGCCGGCAGAACGCTCCAGCGTCATGTCGTGAAGCCACACGCGGTCCATGCCGGTGACGCCGGTGGAAACGACGCGATAGGTTCGCTCGTTCACGACGCGGAAGCCGAGATTTTCGAGCAGCGGCACGCGGTCGGACAACGGCAGCGCCGTGCCGCGCGAAAAGACCTTCAGGTTGACGCGGGTTTCGTCATCCCCCTCACGACGGTAGAGATCGACCGCGCGGGGCCGCGCCTCGGACAATTGCTCCAGAAGGGCGATGTCCTTGATGGCATATTCTGCGCTGAAGGCCTCACGATAGGCGGCGCTGAAGGCATCCGCATACCGGGTGGCGAGAGCACGCGCGCGGGCGCCGCCGACCACCTCGTCGAGCTGGTCGCGAAGCGCATCGCTCCAGGTGCGAACGATGGAGGCGATGCCCTTCTCCAGGGTTTCGCGCGGAATTTCCGGCGTCTCTCCTTCGTCGCGGCCGATAATGTAATGCGTGCGTGCCAGCGGCCCTTCGGGATAGGCCGGATAGGCGGCGGAGACACGGCCCTCATAGACGCTGGCGAGGAACTGCCCGATGCGCAGACGTACGCTGGTGTCGTAGCGATCCTTCGGCACGAAGACGAGAACGGAGACGAAGCGGTCGAACTCATCCACCCGCGGGAGAGCGCGCAAGCGTGGGCGCTCCGACAGGTTCATGATGTCGATGGCGAAGTGGTAGAGCGTGTCCTCATCGATCTGGAACAGCTCATCGCGCGGATAGCTTTCGAGCACGTTCAGCATTCCACGGCCCGCATAGCTCGACGGATCGAAGCCCGCGCGCGCCACGACCTTCGCCACCTTGAGGCGCAGGTAAGGCACTTCCGCCGTGGTGTTGGTGTAGGCGCTGGAGGTGAAGAGACCGACGATGCGCAATTCGCCCTGCAGCTGACCATCGGAATCGAACAGCTTCACGCCGATATAATCGAGATGGGCGCGGCGATGGACGCGGGATTTGACATTCGCCTTGGTGATGATGAGAGCCTTGGGCTGCGCCAGGAAGGCGCGGATTTCCGGCGTCATCGCCACGAGCTCGCGCCCACGACGCAGTACGCGCACATTGGGATCGCGCAGCAGGCCGAGACCGGAGCCCTGCACCTGGTCGGCGGCGGTGTCGCCCTTCGGCAGGCGATATTCACGCACGCCCAGGAAGGTGAAGTTGTCTTGCGCGATCCAGTCGAGGAAGGCGATGGCTTCCTTCACCTCGTCATCCGGCAGCGGTGGCGGATTGAGGCGGTAGTTCTGCACGAGTTCCGTGATGCGCGCGCGCATGCCGGGCCAGTCATGCACCGCAAGCGTCACGTCCTTATGGACATGGCGCATGTCGCTGATCAGCTTGTCACGGGTTTCCGCATCGTCAATGCGCGGCAGGTGGATGTGAATGAAGCTCTCGCGCTTCACGGCCAGACGCGTCGCGCCCGTGGCCTCGCCGACGAGGCGGACGAGACCACCCTCGGCATTGCGCTCCACCGCGAGAATCGGATGCGCCACGAGATAAGGCTCGTAGCCCTGGTCCACCACCTCGGCGAGCGTCGAATCGAGGAGGAAGGGCATGTTGTCGTTGATGATTTCGAGCACCGTCACCTCGCGGCGACGGCCCTCGCGCTCGACCTCGAGATCGAGGAGGCGGATATCCTCACCGCCTCCGATTCGGGGAGCTTTCAGGTGATCGTAGGCCGCGGCCGCCAGCTCGGCGAGGGCGCCCGGCGAATACGCCGCCAGATCCTCCGGCGGAACGCGCCCGTAAAGATCGCGGACGAAGGTGGGGGGAATGGCCTTGTGGCCCGCTTCCAGAACCGCAACGGCTTGCGCCGTCAGTTCGCTTCCGCTGGTCGGCGTTTCCAGCTTCATGCGCGTATCCTCATGTGTTCGTTGCGGGAGCGTTGCCACAGAGTCTCAGACCACGCAATAAAACCATGCCGTTCTGCACACCGTAGGGTTAAGTTGGTGCAGCGCACAGACACTTTATGCTGCTTTTGCCTCAATAGACGACAGATTCGTGTCGCCCCAAGTTTTAAGCGCCAGCAGGACCGGCTCAAGGCTTCTGCCCCGAACCGAGAGAGAATACTCCACCTTCGGCGGAATCTGCGGATAGATCTTGCGCACGATCAGATCATCCGCCTCCAATTCCCGCAGCTGATGCGTGAGCATGCGCTGGGTGACGGTGGGAATCAGACGGCGCAGCTCGTTGAAGCGCAGGGTTCCCCGCAAAAGCTTATAGAGGATCACGATCTTCCACTTGCCGTCGATGAGGCTCAGCGCCTGCTCGACCGAACATCCGGTCGAGGCGTGAGCCTTGGGAGAGATACGAGGCATGACGGTATCCTTTTTGACCCTATGGGCTTTAAATGTGCGTTCTTGCAGCAACTGATCCTATGCTCAAGTATGGGCTCCATCAACAAGGAGACAAGCCATGCGAGGCGTGGGCTACCAGCAATCCCTTCCCATCGAGAATGAGGCCTCCCTCATCGATGTCGAGCTGCCGAACCCGGAGCCGGGACCTCGCGACCTCGTGGTCGAGATCAAGGCCGTGTCCGTGAACCCGGTGGACACCAAGGTCCGCAAGCGCGCTCAGCCCGAGGCAGGCGGCACGAAGGTTCTGGGCTTTGATGCAGCCGGCATCGTCCGGTCCGTTGGATCGCAGGTGAGCCTGTTCAAGGTCGGCGACGAGGTGTTCTACGCGGGCTCGATCAACCGTCAGGGCACCAATGCGCAGTTTCACGTGGTCGATGAGCGGATCGTCGGCCGCAAGCCGAAATCCCTCGGATTCGAGGAGGCGGCCGCCCTGCCGCTGACGACGCTCACCGCCTGGGAAACCCTTTTCGACCGGCTCGACATCAAGCGCCCCGTGCCGGGCGCGGCCAATGCCATCCTCATCGTGGGTGCTGCCGGTGGCGTCGGTTCGATCGCGGTGCAATTGGCCCGCCAGCTGACCGATGTGACGGTGATCGCGACGGCCTCACGGCCAGAGACGCAGGCCTGGGCCAAGGAACTCGGCGCGCATCACGTGATCGACCATTCCAAGCCGCTTGCCGCGCAGATCGAAGCGCTCGGCATCGGCGCGCCGGCCTTCACCTTTTCGATCACCCAGACGCAGGTGCATTTCCCTGAAGTTGCCAAGGCCCTCGCGCCTCAAGGGCGCTTTGGCCTCATCGACGATCCAACGGTCCCGCTCGACATCAGCCTCTTGAAGGGCAAGAGCATTTCGCTGCACTGGGAATCCATGTTCACCCGCTCGACCTTCCAGACCGCCGACATGGAGCGGCAGCACGAGATCCTCGACGAGGCCGCGCGCCTCGTGGATGCGGGCACCCTGAAGACCACGCTCGCGGACGTGTTYGGCCCCATCAATGCGGCCAATCTCAAGCGCGCCCACGCCTTCATCGAAAGCGGACAGGCCAAGGGGAAGATCGTTCTGTCGGGGTTCTAGTATCGGACCCAAAAGTGGAAGGCACTTTTGGGATGAATCCGATGCTCATTTGAGGGCGCATCGTGCGGAACGGAACCGGAGGTCCGCACGATGCGCCCAAAGAAAAGGCCGCCTCAAAGGGCGGCCGATGACTCGAGGTTAATGGCCCGGCTCTCCATCAACGTGGAGGGCTGGGGGGCTGACGTGTCCAAGCCAATGGGTAAGCCGGGCCGTCGAGGCAACTTGAGCATTTACGGCAGTTAAGAAGGCTCCATCAGGGCACGAATACGGCAGGAATAAGATTTGGCCAGATGTTAGTGGGCAAATCGTTCACGACGGGTTGATCCCTTCTTCCAGCGGTCCCATCATCAGATCATGATCGTCAGTCATGGGAGTGATCATGAGCGAAGGTGACATCGCAGAGCCGCTGCGCGGCGGCTCGATGCAGGGTTCGTCGATGCAAGGTTCGGCCCGCATCGTTCCTTTTCCCGCCGCGCCAAAACAGGTGTCCTTCGATCGTGCTGAGTTGCAGACCATTCTGAACCTCTACGGCCGCATGGTCGCCGCGGGCGAATGGCGCGATTACGCCATCGATTTCATGCCGGACAAGGCCATCTTCTCGATCTTCCGACGCAGTTCCGAAATGCCCCTCTACCGGATCGAGAAAGATCCGAAGCTCGCCAGGAAGCAAGGGGCCTATTCGGTCATCGTGTCCACAGGCCTCATCCTCAAGCGCGGACACGAACTTGGCCTCGTGCTGCGCGTGTTGGACAAGCCGAAGGTCGTCTCGAACTAGCCTTCGCGCGGAATCCGAAGAAGCCAGAGGGTCGATGCGAGAGCGCCGAGCGCGCCGACGAACAGGATCGGCCTGATGCCGACCGCATCGGCGGCGCTGCCTGCCACCAGGGCGCCGAGAAGCCCCAATCCCGCCGTCAGCAGATGAAACACGCCGCCTTCGCGTCCCCGCAGGGCATCGGGCGTTTCCTTCTGGCGCACGGTCGAGACCGTGGTGAAGAAAATCACGGACAAGGCATCGCCCATGAGCTGCGACAGGCAGAGAAATGCAACCGCCATCCAGAGCGGGCCGTACGCCATGGGAATGAACGCGATCATCACGCTGTAGGCGACGAGAATGCCGATCAGGAGCGGGCGCGGCGCGAAGCGGCGTCCGGCCCATCCGGAGAGTCGCGCACCGATGACCGCACTCACGCCGCCGAGCGCGATGATGAAGCCGAGCACGCCGGGCGGAATGGCGAGATCGCGCACCGCGTAGAGCACGTAAAGCGGCGCGAAGAACGACAGGCAGAATCCAAGGGTCGCGATGCACAAGGTCAGGGGGCGCAAGACCGGATGGCCGAAGACGAATTGCAATCCCTCCTTAGTCTCGCGCCAGAGATCCGGCGCATGCTCGCCAGTGCTCACGGGAATTTCAGTCCGCTTGATCGAGGACAGGAAGAAGGCCGACCACAGGTAGGACAAGGCGTCGAACAGAATCGCGAAAGGTGCCGTGAACAATTGGATCGCAAGGCCCGCCATGGCGGGGCCGACCACCTCGGCAGCGGCATCGGTCGTGGCGAGTTTCGCATTGCCGTCGAGCAATTGATCGCGCTCCACGACGCTCGGCAGATAGGCGTTGTCCGCCGTCTGGAAGAACATGGAGAACAGGGCCACGATGGTCGACACCCCGATCACATGGCCGATGGTGATGGCATCGAACCAAGCCAGCACCGGCAGGGTCGTAAGCGCACCCGCGCGGGCAAGATCCGCCAGGATCAGGATGCGTTTACGCGACGTGCGGTCGATCCATGCGCCGACGAAGGGGCTCATGATTACGCCCGGCAAGGCGCTGAGCGCCACGAGAAGGCCGAGATCCATCGCCGAAGCGCCAAGGGTCAGCGCCGCAATGATCGGCAGGCCTTCCCGCGTGAAGCGCGTGCCGATTGCGGACAGGGTCTGGGCCGCCCACAGGCGCATGAAATCGGGATTGTCCCAGAGACCCCCGCGGGGTCTGCGGATAAGGGCGGCGATCATGGGATGGCTTAGGAGATAGGTCTGACGATGGGACGGGTCGGAGGCTCGCCCATGCCGCCGGAGAGCGGGCGCTGCATCAGCACCGTGGAGAGCCAACGTCCGTGCTTGTAGCCGACGCCTTTGAGAATGCCGACGAGCTCGAACCCGAGGCTCTTATGCAGGGCGATGGAGCCCTTCGAATCCTCATCGCCGATAACGGCGACCATGAGCCGGAAATCCCGCGTTTCGCATTCCTTGATCAGCGCTTCGAGCAGCAAGCGCCCAATCCCCTGCCCCTGGGCCGAGGGCGAAATGTAGATCGAATCCTCGACGGTGGATCGGTAAGCCGGCCGCGTGCGGTAGGCCCCCGCATAGGCATAACCGAGGATCCCGCCCTCGCGTTCGGCGACGATATAGGGATAGCCGCCCTCCAGGATCGCCGCGCGCCGGCGCGCCATCTCCGCCTCGTCCGGAGGATCGAGCTCGAAGGATGCCGTGCCATGTTGCACCGCGTGGGCATAGATCGCGGTGATGGCGGGGATGTCGGCTTCAGTGGAGGTGCGCAAGGTCAGGCTCATGGGGCGTGCTGTACGACCAAGCTTGGACCGAGGCAATCATCAAAAAGAAAAGCCCCGGCTTGAGGCCGGGGCTTCGAGAGCATTCGCTCAACTGTCCGTTACTGGTTGCGGTTGCCGAGCAGCGCAAGCAGGAACTGGAACATGTTGATGAAGTCCAGGTACAGCGTCAGCGCGCCCATGACCGAGACCTTGGCGGCGGCCTCGGAGTCGAAGTTGCCGTACAGGTACATTTCCTTCAGCTTCTGCGTATCGTAGGCGGTGAGGCCTGCGAAGATCAGAACGCCGATCACGGAGATGCCGAACTGCAGCATGCTCGATGCAACGAAGATGTTGACGATCGAGGCGATGATCAGTCCGAACAGGCCCATGATCAGGAACGAGCCCATGCCCGACAGGCTGCGGCGGGTGGTGTAGCCCCACAGCGACAGCGCACCGAARGAGGCTGCCGTGATGAAGAAYACCTGCACGACGCTGCCGCCCGTGTAGCGGAGCAGAAGCGTCGARAGCGAAGCGCCCATCACCGCCGCGAAGGCGAAGAACGTCATGCGTGCCGTAGCAGCCGACATGCGGTCGATACGGAACGAGAAGAAAAAGATGAAAGCCAATGGCGCCAGCGCCACAACCCACATCAGAGGCGAGCCATACAGGGTCGCGCCGAACTGGGTCAGCCCAACGCCGCCCATGCGGGCGACCGCTTGAGACGGATCGCTCGTCGTGGCCAGCATGTTGATGCCGAGTGCGACCAAGGCCGAGATGGAAAGGCCCAGGACCATGTTGTTGTAGACGCCGAGCATAAAGGTGCGCAGGCCCTGGTCGACCTGAGCCGCCGTCCGGGTAAAGCCGGTGCCATAGGCGGTTTGGTTCTGCTCATACGGTTGCATCGGAGCCCTTTCTCGCGGTGTCCCGTGTGTTCCCTCGAAAGGCTGAGACGTCAGCCTTCGGTCGCCACTATACCACGGCGACAAAGGAAATATGAGAGGTCAGTTGACCTCGCGCAAGGGGTAACGCCAAGCTTCAAACTTTCGTGAACAAGAAGAGCGAAGAGGAGAGGCCGCACCTCCTCTCCTCGGCAGCGAATGCTTTTTTATAACGCGGGGGGCTAAGCCTCGCGTTATAGATTTCTCAAGTATTGCGCGGGTTTTTGACTCAGGATTCTCCAGGTTCCCATCAGGCCGAGGCCTACCGTCACCAGAACGGCGAGGGCGCAGGCGAGGAGCGCTCCCGATAAATCTAGCGTAAAGCTTAACCGCATGACCTCGGTGAGGATGAAATACGCAGCCAACCCGCCCGCGAGCAGGCCGAACGCGGCGGTGGCGAGCCCAAGCAGGCCGTATTCGAGGGCATAGGCCGTGATCAGCCGGCCGCGCGTGGCGCCCAGGGTCTTCAGCACCACCGCATCGTAGAGCCGCGCGCGATGGCCCGCAGCCAAAGCGCCCGCGAGAACCAGAAGGCTCGCGATGAGCGCGATGGAGCTGGCGCCCCGGATCGCCATGACGAGCTGGGAGACCACATCGTTGACCGCCTCCAGCGCATCCTTCACGCGAACGCTCGTCACCATGGGATAGGTCAGGGCCGCGCTACGCAGGATCTTTGCGTCGGTTGCCGCGTCCGATCCGTTGGGGAAGGTGACGGTGGCCAGATGCGTATGCGGCGCACCCGCGAAGGTGTTGGGCGAGAACACCATGACGAAGTTGATGCCCATGGACCTCCATTCGATCTCGCGCAGGTTCGCGATGGTGGCGGAGATGTTGCGGCCGAGCACGTTCACGGTGATCTCGTCGCCGATCTTCAGCCCCAGGCCCTCCGCGATCCGCCGGTCGAAGGAGACGAGCGGCTTGCCCCGGTAATCTTCGGGCCACCACTCGCCCTGAACGAGCTTGGAGCCCTCCGGCGGGGTTTTCGCATAGGTGATGCCCCGGTCTCCCTCCAGCACCCAGCCGATATCCTCGGGTGCCTTGACCTCGGAGACAGGCCGTCCGCCGAGCGTCACGAGCCGCCCGCGCATCATGGGCACGCGCTCGATATGGGTGTCGGGCGCCTGCTTCTTCAGGAAGCCCTCGAAGGCATCGGCCTGCTGATTCGGGATGTCGAGGAAGAAGAAGCTCGGGGCCTTTTCCGGCAGGCTCTGGGTGAGCTGTCGGGTGAGGTTGGTATCGATGAGCGCGAGCGTCACCAAGAGGGTAATGCCGAGACCGAGCGACAGCACGAGCGAAGGCGTGAGCGCGCCCGGGCGATGGATATTGGCGAGCGCGAGACGCGGCGCGGTACGCCGGGGACGCGGCAGGCGGCGGGCAAGCGCCATGATGCCGGTGGCCACCAGACGCAGGAGCACGAAGGACGCAGCAGCAGCGCCCACGAACATCAGCGCGATGCGCTGATCGTAAGCCGCGATCACCGCCAGCGAAACCAGCGCGACGACCGAGAGCACCAGGGCCGTGATGTAGCGCCGGCGCGGCCAGCGCCGCTCCGGGTCGATCTGATCGCGGAACAGCCCGGAGACCGGCACGTCATGCGCTCGGCCCAAAGGGGCAATAGCGAAGACGAGCGCGGTAAGTACGCCGTAGAGAAGCGCGATGCCGAGTTCCGTCACGGCGATGACCGGCTGGATCGGGATGGGCAGCAGATGCCCGAACAGGCCCGTGATGATGAAGGGCAGAGCAGCACCTACGGCAAGACCGATGGCGATGCCGACGACGGCGATCAGCATCACCTGCGTGAGATAGAGCATCACCACCTGCCCGCCGGGCGCGCCGAGGCTCTTGAGGGTGGCGATGGAGGCGCGCTTGCGGTCCACGAACCCGCGCACCGCATTGGCGACGCCCACGCCGCCCACCAGAAGGGCGGTAAGGCCGACGAGGGTAAGGAACTGGGTGAAGCGCTCGATATTGCGGGCAAAGCGCGGATCGGCATTGAGCCGCGTGCGGACGTTCCATCCGGCTTCCGGCAGCAAGCGCTCCGCCTCCGCCTCGATCTGCGTCATGCCCGCTTCCGTGGACAGGGTTGGCGGCAGGGTGAGCCGATAGGTCCAGCGCACGAGGCTGCCGGGCTGGACGAGGCCTGTCGCCTTCAGGGCTTCCTGTGAAATCATGAAGCGGGGGCCGAAGCCGATGCCGTCTGCGATCTTGTCGGGCTCGGAAATCAGCTGCGCCCGCAGCTCGACGGGCGCGCCGCCCACCGTGACCCGGTCGCCGATCTTCAGGTCGAGGCGGGCCAGAAGCGCGGGATCGACGGCAGCGCCGTAGGCACCATTGCGCTGGGCGAACACGTCCGAGGGCGAAAGCTGCGGATCGGTTTCGAGAGCGCCGACGGTGGGATAGCCCGCATCCACCGCCTTCATCTCGACGAGGCCGGAACCTTTTTCGCCCGCCACCACCATGGCGCGCATGGTGGCGACGATGTTGACCTGACCTTGCGAGGAAAGGAAATCCCGTTCCGGCTGGCCCGCTTCCCGCTGCAACAGGGAGAAGGCCATGTCGCCGCCGAGAATCCGGCGTCCTTCGCGGGAAATGCCTTCGGTCAGCGAGCGCGACAAGGACGAAACGCTCGCAATCGCCGCCACGCCGAGCGCGATGCAGGCGAGAAAGATGCCGAAGCCTTTCAGGCCGCCGCGCAGCTCGCGTAAAGCCAGCCGCAGAATGAGCGGCATGGACGAGGAGGTTTTGCGGGGCTTGGGAGTGGCGGGCAGACTGCCGTGCATGAATCGATTCCCTTAAGCGACAGTCGAGGCCGCATCGACCTCCACGTGACCGGAGCGCAGGCGCACCGTGCGGTCGCAGAGCCGGGCGAGGTTCAGGTCGTGGGTCACGAGGACCAGGGTCGCGCCGCGATCGCGCTTGAGCGCGAAGAGCAGGTCCACGATGGAGGTGCCCGTCGTCTCGTCGAGATTGCCGGTGGGCTCGTCCGCCACCAGGATTGCCGGATTCGCCACGATGGCGCGGGCGATCGCCACGCGCTGCTGCTCGCCGCCGGACAACTGCGCGGGATAATGGTGCAGCCGAGACCCGAGGCCCACGGCCTGCATTTCGGCCTCCGCGCGTTCGAAGGCGTCATCCTCGCCTGCCAGTTCCAGGGGAAGCGCCACGTTTTCGAGCGCCGTCATAGTGGGCACGAGGTGGAAGGACTGGAACACAATGCCGATGCGCCGCCCCCGAAAGCGGGCGAGCGCATCCTCGTCGAGACCGGACAGATCGGTGCCATCGACGACGACCTTGCCGGAATCCGGGCGCTCGAGGCCCGCCATGGTCATGAGCAGGGTGGACTTGCCGGAGCCCGAGGGGCCGACCAGACCCACCGCCTCGCCCTTGCCGACCTCAAGGGAAATCCCTTTGAGGATATGCACCCGTGCGGCCCCGCGCCCGAGGCTCAAATCGACATCGTGCAGCGCGATGGCCTTGTCCTTCATGCCCAATCACCCGATCTGTTGGAAAACTGTCAAAGACGTCCTTTAGTCCTGCCTAGATGGGAAGCCTATCGATGAAGCGCCAATCCGGCCCATTCATGACGATCATTTTTGCGTGTGCGGCTATGCTTTCCGCCCTCACCTCCCCTGCCTCAGCTCAAGCCCAGAGAACGGAACCCGTGAAGCTCGTCGCCCTCGGCGACAGCCTCAGCGCCGGCTACAACCTGCCTCAGGAGGCCGCCTTCCCGACCGTTCTGGAGAAGGCTTTGCGGGCCAAGGGCTACAAGGTCGAGGTCGCCAATGCGGGCGTTTCCGGCGACACGGCCTCGGCGGGGCTCGACCGGCTCGACTGGTCCGTGCCCGACGGCACGGATGGGGTGATCGTGGAATTGGGGGCCAACGACATGCTGCGCGGCCTCGACCCCGCCGTGACGCGCCAGGCCATCGAGACCATCGTGGAGCGTTTGAAGGCCCGCAATATCCCCGTGATGCTGGCGGGCATGTATGCCTCGCGCAATCTCGGCCCAGACTATATCGCCAAGTTCGACACCATCTATTCGGACATTGCGAAGAAGCACGACCTTGTGCTCTATCCCTTCTTCCTGGATGGAATCGCCGGCGAGCGGTCCCTCAACCTTCCCGATGGGTTGCATCCCACCGCCAAGGGCGTGGACACCATCGTCGAGCGTATTCTTCCCAGCGTCGAAACCTTTCTTTCCCGCCTGACCCAGCGCTGACCCAATCCCGGCGCATTCTACCGTACTTAAGCGTGGCGTAGAGCCGCCGCGAGGAGCCTTGAACATGGAATACCGCCGCCTCGGCCATACCGACCTCAATGTCAGCCTCATCTGCCTCGGCACCATGACCTGGGGCCAGCAGAACACCGAAGCCGAGGGTCACGAGCAGATGGATTATGCCCTGAGCCAGGGCATCAACTTCTTCGACACCGCCGAGCTCTACTCGATTCCGCCCAAGGCCGAGACCCAAGGCTCGACCGAGCGGATCATCGGCTCCTGGTTCAAGTCGCGGGCCAACCGCGACAAGGTGATCCTCGCCTCCAAGGTGGTGGGCCGCTCCGACAACACCTGGTTCCGCGACAACGGCTCCAAGGCGGAGCTCTCTCGCGCCCAGATCGAGGAGGCGGTGAACAAGAGCCTCAAGCGGCTCCAGACCGATTACATCGATCTTTACCAGATCCACTGGCCCGACCGCCCGATGACCTGGGGTTCGAACACGACCGTCTACAGGCATCAGGAGGCTGATTCGCACCCCATCGCGGAGACGGTCGAGATCATGACCGACCTCGTGAAGGCCGGAAAGATCCGCCATTTTGGCCTCTCGAACGAGAGCGCCTGGGGCACCATGACCTTCCTCAAGCATGCGGAGGCCAAGGGCCTAGCGCGGGCGCAATCGGTGCAGAACGCCTATAACCTGCTCAACCGCACCAACGAGGTAGCGCTGGCCGAGGTGTTCATGCGCGAGCAGGTGAGCCTGCTCGCCTATTCGCCGCTGGCTCAAGGCTATCTCACCGGCAAGTACCTCGACGGCGCCCGCCCTGCGGGAACCCGCTCGACGCTCTTCGGCCGCGGCCAGCGCTACGAGAACGCCACCGCCGAAGCCGCGATCCGCAAATATGTGGCGCTCGCCAAGGAATTCGGTCTCGACCCGGCGCAGATGGCGCTCGCCTTCGTCAATTCCCGCGCCTTCGTGACGTCCAACATTATCGGCGCGACCTCGATGGCGCAGCTGAAGACCGACATCGCCTCCATCGACGTGACGATCACGCCGGAACTCGAAAAGCGCATCAACGAGATCCACATCGCGCACTGCAATCCGTGCCCGTAAACAAACACCAAGCGTCATCCCGGACGGCGCGAGCCGATCCGGGATCGCATGCAGAATTGAGCACTGTCATCCCCGCGAAGGCGGGAATCCATAACCACAACGCCGCAAGGAAAAGCGCTTCCACCCAAGGAGCCTCATTCCATATCCGCAATGCTTATGGATTCCCGCCTTCGCGGGAATGACAGGGGTGATTCCGGCGTCTTATTCTGACAACAATCCCGGGTTCTGCTTTGCAGCCCCGGGATGACAGATCGTCAGAAGCCGGCCGCGCATCGTCTGAATTCATAAAAGGCCAAGGAGAGACCGCATGCCCCGCCTCTTCACCGGCATCGAAATTCCCACCGAGATCGGCCTTGCCCTCTCCGCCTATCGCGGCGGTCTGCCCGGCGCGCGCTGGATCGATCCTGAAAACTATCACATCACCTTACGCTTCATCGGCGACATCGACGATCGCATGGCGGACGAAGTGTATTCCATTCTCGGCGACACGCGCCGCCGCAACCCGCTCACGGTCACCATCGACGGCCTCGACAGTTTCGGCGGGTCGAAGCCCCGCGCGGTTTTCGCCCGCACCTCCGGCAACGGCGAGATGAACGAGATGCAGGCCGGGCAGGAGCGACTCTTCCGCCAACTCGGGCTCGAGCCGGAAACGCGCAAGTTCACGCCCCATGTGACGCTCGCGCGCCTGCGCAACGCTTCCCCCATCGATGTCGCGGATTACATCGCGACGCGAGGCCATTTCCCAAAGTTGACATTCACGGCCAATCGCTTCGTTCTCTATTCCTCACGCTCGTCAACAGGCGGCGGGCCCTATGTAATTGAAGCGGCCTACCCCTTGGACTAACACTGTTTCCATGTCGTCTCTCATCTTCCTCACTCACCCTGAAGTCGTCATCGATCCGCTCGTGCCCATCACGCAATGGCCCTTGAATCCTGTCGGCCGCGCACGGATGGAACACTTCGCGGATGCGCTTGCCGGTCGCCCTCTCTCCGCCATTCATGCAAGTACGGAGCAGAAGGCCGTTGATGGCGCGGACATCCTTGCCAAGCGTTACGGCCTTCCGGTTCAAACCGATGAAGCCCTCGGAGAGAACAACCGCTCCTCCACCGGCTATATTGCGCCGCCGGAATTCTGGGATGTGGTGCGGGAATTCTTCGCGCATCCGCATGAAAGCATTCGCGGCTGGGAGCGCGCCATCGACGCGCAAACCCGCATCGTCGCCGCCATGCGGCGGATCGTGCAAAACGCGACCGGCGATGCCGTCATCGTATCCCATGGCGGCGTCGGATGCCTGCTGACGGCCCATCTGCAGAACGTGGAGATCGGCCGCGAAAGCCGCCCGACCCACCCCGGCGGAGGCTGCTTCATCGTGATCGACCGCGAGACGTTTTCCCTCAAGCAGGATTGGCGGGCGATCGAGGACGGGTTTGCGTAAGAGGACACCCAAGTTTCATCCCAGAGGGCGTAGCCGATCCGGGATGACACGGGATCCAACAGCGATTATCCCTTCCCCGACAGCACAGGGGCGAAACACGTGACGATCCGCAACCGCATGGCGCAGTTAGGCCCGGGCCTCGCAATCTGCGCCGCGATCTCGCTGGTTGCGCTGGCCCTTCAGGCGATGGAGGAGCACTGGACCGGGCGGCCATGGCTCGAGGCGCTCGTCATCGCCATTCTCATCGGCACGCTTGTCCGAACGCTCTGGACGCCCGGAAGCCGATGGATTCCCGGCATCGGCTTTTCGGCCAAGACCCTTCTCGAAATCGCCGTGGTGCTGCTTGGAGCATCGATCAGCTTTCAGGCGGTGATGGAAGCGGGCTTCGCGCTGCTCCTCGGGATCGCGGGCGTTGTCGCCGTCAGCATCGGGGCGAGCTATGGTCTGTGCCGCATGCTTGGCCTGCCTAGGCGCATGGCGGTGCTGGTGGCCTGCGGCAATTCCATTTGCGGCAACTCGGCGATTGCGGCCGTCGCGCCGGTGATCGGTGCCAAGCCTGAGGACGTGGCCTCTTCGATTGCGTTCACCGCCATTCTCGGCGTGATCGTGGTGCTGGGCCTGCCGCTCCTGATGCCGCTGCTCGGCTTGTCCCTCACGCAATACGGCGTGCTCGCCGGACTGACGGTCTATGCGGTGCCGCAGGTGCTCGCCGCCACCGTGCCCGTGAGCGTCGTCAGCACGCAGCTCGGCACCCTTGTGAAGCTGGTGCGGGTGCTAATGCTCGGGCCCGTGGTGATCGGCCTGTCGCTCGTAACCGGGCGGCAATCGGCGGCGGCCCGCCTGTCCCTGAGCAGGCTCGTGCCCTGGTTCATCATCGGCTTTCTCGGCCTCGCCCTGCTGCGGTCCCTGAACCTCATTCCCGATGCCGTGCTCAATCTCGTCATGCCCGTGGCGACGCTTTTGACCGTCATGGCGATGGCAGCGCTGGGATTGGGTGTGGACCTGAAGGTTCTGGGAAAGGTCGGCGGTCGCGTGACCCTTGCCGTGACCCTCTCGCTCGTCGTCCTCATCGCGATCAGCCTGGGCCTCATTCGCCTTCTCGGAATTGCTTGAGACCTTGAAACGGAGCCCGCGCGCTTCATGATGAAAGCAGCCCCCGGTTCCAGAGAGCCCACATGCCCCGATTGACCGAAACAGAACGCCAGCAGTTCCTCTCAGGCCTCGACGGCTGGAACCTCGTGGAGGGACGCGATGCGATTCACAAGCGCTTCGTTTTCGAGGATTTCAACGCCGCCTTCGGCTGGATGACCCGCGTGGCGCTGGTGGCCGAGCCGATGAACCACCACCCGGAATGGTTCAACGTCTACAACAAGGTGGACGTGACCCTCTCGACCCACGATGCGGACGGCCTCACCCGCCGCGATATCGAGCTGGCGCAGCGCATGAATCAGCTCGCGGCCGGGCTGACGAAAGGCCAGCACCATGGCTGATGATGTCCTGACCGGCGGCTGCGCCTGCGGACAATTGCGGTTCGAAGCCCACGGCGCGCCCAAGCGCGTCGGCCTGTGCCATTGCATGACCTGCCGAAAAATCAGCGGCAGCGTGTTCAACGCCTTCGTGGTCTATCCCTCGGACGAGGTCACGATCTCCGGCGAAAGCCATGGCTGGGAGCCCGCGCCCGGCAGCCAGGACCGCTTCTGCCCGCGATGCGGCTCGCAGGTCTTTTATACGGATGGCGGCGACGAGATCGAGATCAAGATGGGTGCGTTCGACGACACGAACCGCTTCACGCCCACCTATGAGGCCTGGACGATCCGGCGCGAGAGCTGGCTCTGCACGCCGGACCTGATCAGCTATCCGGAAAACCGGGGCGAAGTGACGTCGTAATTTTACTTCGGCTGCATGCGCAGGGCGCCGTCGATGCGGATGCCTTCGCCGTTGAGCATGTCGCTCTCGATGATGACTTTCACCAGCGCGGCATACTCCTCAGGCCGGCCGAGGCGCGACGGGAAGGGGATGTTGGCTTCCAGCGCCTTGCGGTATTCCTCCGCGATGCCTTCGAGAAGCGGCGTCTGGAAGAGGCCMGGCATGATCGACATCACGCGGATGCCGAAACCGGAAAGATCGCGCGCCACCGGCAGGGTGAGCGAAAGAACGCCGCCTTTCGAGGAGGCATAGGCAGCCTGACCGATCTGCCCGTCCTGTGCCGCGATCGACGAGGTGTTGACGATCACACCGCGCTCGCCATCCGGCGTCACCGGATCGAGGGTCGCCATCGCGACGGAGCATTTGGTGATCATGGCATAGGTGCCGATGAGGTTGATCTCGATGGCGCGGCGGAAGCTCGCGATATCGTGCCCGATCAGCTCGCCGGTTTCGCGCTTCTTCGTTACCGTGCGGCGGCCCGGCGCAATGCCGGCGCAATTGACGAGAATGCGCTCGATGCCGTTCGCGGCGCGGGCCTGCGCCAAACCTGCATCGATGGAGGCCTCATCCGTCACGTCGGTTTTGCAGAAGACGGCGCCGATGTCGCGTGCAACCGCCTCGCCGCGTTCCGCGTTCATATCCAGAATCGCGACCTTCACGCCGTGCGAGGCCAGCATCCGCGCGGTTGCTTCGCCGAGCCCTGACGCACCTCCTGTGACAATGGCCGCCATCATTTTGTCGAGCTTCATCGGTTTCCTCTCCTGTTCCGAATGCATATCTATGCGTTAGCGGACGTGACCGATAGCTAGACTGACGAAGGAGTAGAAACAGCATGAGCGACCCTTTCATCAAGCCTTTCACCAAGGCCGAGATGGATGCCATGCGCGCGGGAACCCGCGACGAGGAGGGCCTGAAGCGGCGGTTCTGGGAGAAGCTGCGCCGCGTGGCGGGCAAGATCCCCTTCGCCGAAGATCTGGTGGCCGCCTTCTACTGCGCCACGGATCCGCAGACGCCCAAACGCGTCAAACTGATTCTCATCGGGGCGATCGCCTATTTCATCTTCCCCACCGATGCGGTTGCGGACTTTCTGCCGCTTGTCGGCTTCGCAGATGACGCCGCCGTGCTGGCTGCGGCAATTACGCAGGTCGCTAGTTCCATTACGGAAGAACACAGGGCTAAGGCACGGAAATCCCTAGGGGAAGTTGCGATAGAGCAGCAATAATACCGGCTATCTTAGGATTTTAGTCAGAACAAAGAATTTAGACTCATTGCAACATTATAATTTTGCCTTTAGACAGATCTTGTTCGACCAAAAATGATTTCAACTCCTCCCTGATTTCAAAAACGAACAAGTTTTCCTCTCAACTCGGCGGGCCGCTTCATGCGGCCCTTTTATTTTGCTCAAGCTCTACTGTGAAGCTTGGCTCATGACTCTACGGCAAGTTGAGGTGATGATCTTCAGCGCGCAAACAGGAAACGTTTTTCCCATTCTCCTTGCCACGTTTCGACGCATCGCCAAGGGATCGAGACAGGCTTAACGGGGATGGTGAAGAGTTCTTAACCATCCGCTCCTATGATCCGCCCCATGATTACTGCATCTCTCCAACGCGGCGTTGCCGCGGGCATCCTTTCCGCCCTTGTTGCCATTGGAACCGGGCCTGCAGCTCTGGCTCAGGCCCAGCGCCCGGCCCCCAAGCCGACACGGGCCGCGCCGGCCAAGCCGGCTGCGCCGACGAAACCCATTCCGGCCAAGCCTTCGACCGCCAAGCCTTCAGCCGCCAAGCCTGCCGCAGCGGCTACCGGTGGAGCAGCGGCAGCCGCTGCGGCACGGCCTGCTCAGGCCGCCACGGGTCCGGGCGGCGCGTCGCTTGTCACGTCCTATGGCGATTGGGGCGTGTATACGGCCCAGACCGGCCGCTCCAAGATCTGCTATGCCCTGAGCCAGCCTCAGGACCGCCTGCCGAAGAACCTGAATCGGGACCCGGCCTATCTCTTCGTGTCCTTCCGCCCGGCAGAGAATGTGAAGAACGAGGTCGCCCTCGTGCTCGGCTTCACGGCCAAGGAGAACGCCCCCGCCGAGGCCGCCGTCGGCAACACCTCCTACGCGCTCATCACCAAGGCCGCGAGCGCTTGGCTGAAGAACCCCGCCGAGGAAGGCCAGGCCATTTCCACCATGACCCGAAGCGGCACCATGGTCATCAAGAGCCAGTCGCTTCGCGGCAGCAGCCTGACGGACCGCTATTCCCTGAACGGCTTCGGCAAGGCGCTGGACCACGCCCGCCGGGAATGCGCTTCCTGAAAACAGGCTCAAGCCCTTGAAAATCGGGCATCTCGTCAGCAAATCCGGGCCACACGCCCGGATTTTTGCGTTTTCGAGGCTCACGTTTCCGACGCAATCGTGTTATAGGGCTCCCCACTTCCGAACAACGAAGGCTTGAGAACTCATGGCGACGGTGCTCGACATCGCCAAGCGTAACCCCAATGCGGCTCCGGTAGCCGTGAGCGATGCCGCGCGCGTGGCGGGGGCCGACGCTTTGTCCATCGAAAAGACGGCGGAGCTGAAGGTGGCGGCGGGAGCCGCTCCCGGCGGCGCCTCGCTCATCGGCCTCACCCGCGACCAGCTGAAGGATTCGCTGGCGGCCATCGGCGTGCCCGAGCGCGAGCAGAAGATGCGCGTGGCCCAGCTCTGGCACTGGATCTATTTCCGCGGCGCCAAAGATTTCTCCGAGATGACCAATGTGGGCAAGGAGCTGCGCGCCAAATTGGCTGCCGCCTATACGCTCGCCCGCCCGCAGGTGGTCTCCGAGCAGGTGTCCAAGGACGGCACCCGCAAATGGCTGATCCGCATGGCCTCCACCGGCCCGCTCGACAAGGGCGCGGAGATCGAGTGCGTGTACATCCCCGAGACGGATCGCGGCACGCTGTGCGTGTCGAGCCAGGTCGGCTGCACGCTCACCTGCTCCTTCTGCCACACAGGCACCCAGCGCCTCGTGCGCAACCTGACCTCGGCCGAGATCGTGGCGCAGCTCATCGTGGCGCGCGACTGCATCGGCGACTGGCCCGACGCCACGCCGCCGGAAGGCGCGTTCGTTCCCAACGACGGCGGACGCTTCGTGTCCAACATCGTGTTCATGGGCATGGGCGAGCCGCTCTACAATCCGGATGACGTGATCGCCGCCATCGACGTTATGTCGGACGGAGAGGGACTGAGTCTCTCGCGCCGCCGCATCACCGTCTCCACCTCCGGCGTCGTGCCGCAGATGGAGCGTCTTGGCGCACAAGCCAACACCATGCTGGCGATCTCGCTCCACGCCGTGCGCGACGATCTTCGCGACGTGCTGGTGCCGATCAACCGCAAATACGATATCAAGCAGCTGCTCGATGCCTGCCGTGGCTATCCCGGCCTGTCGAACGCACGCCGCATCACCTTCGAATACGTGATGCTGAAAGGCGTGAACGATTCCGACGCCGACGCGCGCGAGCTCGTGCGCCTGCTCAAGGGCATTCCGGCGAAGATCAACCTGATCCCGTTCAATCCCTGGCCCGGCTCGAAATACGAGTGCTCGGACTGGGAGCGGATCGAGCGCTTCTCCGAGATCGTCTACCGCGCAGGCTACGCCTCGCCGGTGCGCACCCCGCGCGGCCGCGACATCCTCGCCGCCTGCGGCCAGCTCAAGAGCGAGACGGAAAAGCTGCGCGCCCGCGCCCGCATGATGGCCGAACAGGGCATCGGGGCTGAAGGCGTTTATGCGCTGGGGGATGGGGAGTGAGGCCTGAAGGCCTCCAATTCGCCATCAAATTTTTGCTGTGATATTGTTTCTTCAGGCCTTGAGCGATTGGGCCTGGAGACTCACTATGAACCGCCATGTTCTCGGCGTCATCACTGCTTCCGCCGCAGCGCCCTACATCGTTGGTACGTTTCTTTTTCTCTACGCGGCGCTGAGCTCTCTGAGCAGCTCAGATGCCATGTCTTTGGGCGAGGCACTGAAGTCTTCGCCAACCGTTCTGGTTTTCGGCACCTTCGGCTTGATCATGTATGGGTTACCCGTTCTTGCCGGGGCAACCATCGCCGCTCTCATCATTCACGTGCTTAAAGTCAGGTCGCGCTCATGGGCTGTCGGCGTGGGAGCAATGACCGGCCTTTGCTGCGGGCTTTACATCACCTTCCCTCGTTTTGAGAGCGACTGGGTCATACTTCCCAGCTTCCTTCCCGCAGGCGCCGTCTGCGGCTGGATCTACTGGCGCATCGCCATCCGGCAGACACCTGACCCCGTCCGCCCTATAACCACCCCATGATCCGCTGGCTTCTTCTCATCCCCTTCGCGCTGCTCATCGCCATCGGCGCGAGCGGGTTTTTCTTTCTCATCGCTTCCACGGTCGATCCGCTCATGGCGACGCTGACGGGGGAGACGCTGTTCGTGGGGTTCTGGAACCTGATCGACGCGGTGTTCTCGAGCGATGATCCCGGCCCCCTCATCGCCGATGCCATGCTGACCGTGGGGCGGATCGTGTTCACGCTGCTCGTGCTGCCGCCGCTGATGATTGCCGTCGTCAGCGAGGTTCTGAAGATGCGGAGCTTCCTCTGGCACGTGCTCGCTACCGGCGTGCTGACGGCGGCGGTGCCGTGGATTTTGCGCGGAGCGGCGCGCGTGGCCAATCCGGCTGAGTTGCATGTGAGCGCAGTCCTCGGCCTCACGGGGGCCGTGGCGGGCTTCGTCTATTGGGCGATTGCAGGCCGCGATGCGGGCGGGCGCGATGCGCCGCCTCTTCCGCCTACCGCATCGTCCGGACCTTCGGTTCCGAACTAGATGATGTGTTCATGAAAAGCAGCATCGAACAGATCCCAAAAGTGCAATCCACTTTCGGGTCAGATGCTAGCGCGCCGACGCCGTCAGGATCTTGACCGCGAAGGCGGAGAACAGGCCGGCGAAGGAATAATCGATCCCGCGCATCAGCCTGGGATGACCGCGCAGGACCGCGAGAACCTTATCGGCGCCGAGAATCATGAGCGCACCCATGGGAGCGGTGAGCGCGATGAAGTAGAGGCCGAGGAACAGCAGCTTGTCGGAGGCGTGTGGATCGCTCGCGTCGACGAATTGCGGCAGGAAGGTCACGAAGAACAGCACGATCTTCGGGTTGGTGAGGTTGATGCCCACCCCCATGAGGAACGTCTTCCAGAACGACACCTCGGCCTTGCCCTCGTTCTTCACGTGCAGAGCCGAGCCGTTGCGGACGGCATCGAATGCCATCCAGAGAAGATAGAGCGCGCCGACGACTTTGAGCACCGTGAAGGCCGTCACCGACGCCGCCAGAAGGGCCGAGACACCGAGCGCCGCGAGCAGCGTGTGCACGCTGCATCCGGTCATCGCGCCCAGCATGGCGGCCATGCCAGCCTTACGCCCTCCCGCCATGGTCTTTGCCAGAAACAGGCTCATGTCCGGCCCCGGCGTGATGAACAGCACGGTGCAGGCGAGCGAATAGGTCAGCAGGGTGCTCAGATCCGGCAGAAAGGTCATGGGGCGCATCCCGTTGGGCGAAACGGCGGGATCATGCCTCAAGCTCCCGCAGGCATAAAGCTAAAAACGCCCTGTCTTCCAGGGGATATTGACGCAACGGCAGCTGGAGAATGGCACAGGAGAAGTGCCGGGCCGGACGCTCTGCGCCTTGTTGAAGCCGCAGCCTTGCCCCATCTGTTGTTCCCGGCAAAGGTTCAATGATCGATTCGCGAGAAGGACAGACATGAAGGCCCTCCATCTGCCGACCCGGATTCGCGCCGCCCTCACCGGCCTTGTCCTGGCTGTCACCCTCTCCGCCTGCGRCATCAATAACGTGCCGACCCTCGAGGAACAGGCCAAGTCCGCCTGGAGCGAGGTGCAGAACCAGTATCAGCGCCGCGCCGACCTCATCCCCAACCTCGTAGAAACCGTAAAGGGCTTCGCCCAGCAGGAGCGCGAGGTGCTGACCCAGGTGACGGAGGCCCGCGCCAAGGCCACCCAGGTGCAGGTGGATGCCTCCACCGTCACGAATCCTGAGCAGTTCCGCCAGTTCCAGGAGGCGCAGAACCAGCTTTCCGGCGCACTCGGCCGCCTGCTCGCCACCGTCGAGCGTTATCCGGAGCTGAAATCCAACGCCAACTTCCTGGCGCTGCAATCTCAGCTCGAAGGCACGGAAAACCGCATCGCCGTCGCCCGGCGCGACTACATCGAATCCGTGCGGGCTTTCAACACGGAGCTGCGCACGATCCCGGGCCGCTGGATCGCGGCCATCGTCTATCCGGACGCCAAGCCCATGGAGACCTTCACGGCCATCGCCGGTTCCGACCGGCCACCCGAGGTGAAGTTCTAAGCGCATGACAGGGGTAGCGCGTATTCCCTCCCCACGTGGAGGGCGGAGTCAGCTGCCCCTTATGGCGGCATTTCTCCTCGCGCTTCTCGTGCTCGTTGCCCCCCTTGCCGCGCTTGCCCAGACCTTCCCCGCCCTCACCGGCCGCGTAGTCGATGCCGCCAATATCCTCAAATCCGAGGAACGCGCCGCGCTCGAGGCGAAGCTCAAGGCTTATGAGGATAAGACCAGCGATCAGGTGGTCGTCGCCACGGTGACTTCGCTCGACGGCACCAGCGTGGAGGATTACGCCAACCGCCTCTTCCGGCACTGGCAGCTGGGGCAGAAGAAGAACAATAACGGCGCGCTGCTTCTGGTGGCTCCCAATGAGCGCAAGCTGCGCATCGAGGTGGGCTACGGCCTCGAGGGCGCGCTCACCGATGCGCTATCGAAGGTGATCATCACCACGGCGATTGCGCCGCAATTCCAGAAGGGCAATTTCGCGGGCGGCATCGATGCGGGCGTGGACGCCATGCTGTCGATCCTCACCGGCGACGCGGAGGAATGGCAGCGACGCGCCGAGGTGCGCGAGGACAACAGCACCAGCTTCGATCCTGCGATCGCCTTCATCATCCTCATGATCCTCTTCTTCCTGATCTCGCGGATGATGCGCGGCGCGCAATCGAGCCGGGGCATCAGGCGAAGGCGCGGCAGCCCGTGGATCGTCACCACCGGCAGCGGCGGTGGATGGTCGGGCGGTGGTGGAGGATGGTCCGGAGGGAGCGGTGGAGGCTTCTCGGGCGGGGGCGGTTCATCGGGAGGCGGCGGTGCCTCGGGGAGCTGGTAGCATGTTGTCGACGGACGATCAGACGCGTCTGGCAAACACCATCCGCGATGTGGAGGACGACACCTCCGGCGAGATCGTCGTGGTGGTCGCCGAGCAGGCGGATGCCTACCGCGCCATCCCTCTCCTGTGGGCGTTCCTGGTGGCGCTCGCCCTGCCCTGGCCGCTGATCGAGTTCACCGAGCTCGGCACGAGCCGGATCTTCATGCTGCAGCTCGGCGTGGCGCTGGCTTTAAGCCTCGTTCTCTCCCTGCCGCAGCTGCGCTTTCTGCTGGTTCCGCGCTCCATCAAGCGGGCGCAGGCCCATGAGGCCGCCGCCCGCGAGTTCATCCGCCGGGGCCTCACCCGCACGCGGGACAAGACCGGGGTTCTGATCTATGTGGCGCTCGCCGAGCACCACGCCGAAATCCTGGCCGATACCGGCATCGCGGACCGGGTCGGACCCGATGTGTGGGGCGATATTGTCCTGGAGCTGACAGGCGCGATCAAAGCCGGATCCATGGCCGATGGGCTGGTGGGAGCGATCAGACGGGCCGGCGCGATTCTGGCCGAGCATGCCCCACCGCGCTTCGAGGATGAGGACGAGCTGCCGAACAAGGTCATCTTGCTCTAGGGGCGGGCAACAGGGCGAGCGATCGACCAGTCTACTCTCACGTCATCACCGGCCTTGCGCCGGTGATCCCGATCATTTGAAACGCCGCGCTCTTCGCATCGGGATGGCCGGGACAAGCCCGGCCATGACGTGGTGGGGGTTATGAGCGCAACGCGAGCACTGTTTTATAAAAAGCAGCCGCTCAGAGACCCGGGCTCTTCGCTGCCCCGAGGATCGTGCCGGGGCGGTCGGCCTCCGAGGTCTGGAGCAGCACCACGTAGCCGTCCCCGCCGCTGCGGGCGGTATCGAGGGAGACCTGGAAGCTGCCCTGCCCGCCGGTCCATTCGCCGACTTTCGTCAGGCCGCGCACCACGTTGATGTAGGTGATGGTCTTGCCCTGGTTCTCGCCGTGCCCGATCGGCACGGTTTGCTCCCGCAGGATGGGCAGAACCCAGATTTCGGCCACGCGCTGAACGGTGCGGTCGGTTTCCGCTACCGACACGGTGAGCGTACCGCCCTCTTCCTTCAGGTCCACATCGACCGGCAGAGGCGTATGGCCGTTGGAGGCATAACGGATGGCCTTGTCCACCTGCACCCGATCGGAGCCGACACAGGATTTCTTGCCGTTCACGATCATCTGCGGCGTAAAAACCTGCCGGTCGCTGCGGGCATGGGCATAGGCCTTCTGGCGCAGCGTGAAGGCCTTCTGGGCCAGCGTGTCCTTCCAGCCGAGATAATCCCAGTAGCTCACCGGAAAGGAGAGCGCCACGATCTCCGGCCTGCGGGCGAGATCGGCGAGGATCGCGTCGGCCGGCGGGCAGGAGGAGCAGCCCTGGCTGGTGAACAGTTCAAGCACCGCACGCGGCGGTTCCGCAAACGCAGGCTGGAGGAGGGCAGCCAATCCGAGAGCCGCCAGAGACCATTTCAATCGGGACGCCATGATGCCCGCCATGAAACACCAAGCCCGCCTCAATGGGAACTCACTTTAGCTTGAGCGCCGACGGGTTCTGAAATCTGTGCCGCAGCGGCCGGCACACGCCAGCGGCGATGCATCCACAGCCATTGCTCAGGGTATTCGCGCACCCATTCCTCCACCACCGATGTCATAGCCTGCATGGCACCCTGCACGTTGATCTGCCCATCGGGATCGCGCGGCAGATCAAGCGCAGGGGTCAACTGCAAACGGAAGCGGTGGTTCGGCAGGCGGATCACCCGCACGCCGTGGACAGGGCAATCGAAGCGGCGGACGAACTTGCCAAGGATCGGGTTCACGAGCGCCTTGCGGCCCATGAAATCCACCAGCACGCCGCGCGTGAAGTGCTGGTCGATGAGCATGCCCAGATGCCCGCCCCTCTCCAAAGCCGCCTGCATGGAGAAGGCCGCGCCCTGACGCGCCGCCTCCAAGTTGCCCATGGTCTCGCTACGAATCTCGTGCAGCACGCGGGCGATGGCCGGGTCGTTCGGCGCGCGGAACACCGCCGTGGTGTCGAGTCCGAAGCGGGCGGCGCAGATCGCCGGCAGCTCCCAATTGGCGAGATGCGCGGAGAAGACGATGCCGGGCTTGCCGTCATCGCGCAGGGCCAGAAAGTGGTCGATGCCGTCGACCTCCGTGCGGCCGGGAACGGCGCTGTCGGGATCGAAATCGAACAGGCGGCCGAGATGGGGATATTCCCCGCCGGTGCGGCCGAGATTGTCCCAGGCTCCGCGCGCGATGGCCTTCACCTCGGCCTCCGATTTCTCAGGATAGGCCGCGCGGATATTGGCGAGCGCGGTGCGGTGCGCTTTCAACAACGGCCCGATCCAGCGGGCGAGCGCAGCACCCAAAGCGCCCGAGCGCTCGGGGCCGATGGCGCGCGAGAAGGCGAATACGCCGCGCACGACGCCGACCATCACGGTCTCCGAGAGACGCGAGAGGAAGCTGCGGGTGCGTTGATGTGGCTGCACGTTCGGTATCCGGTCCTAAAAGGAAAAAGGCTCCGCGTGTTTTCCGCGAGGAGCCCGTTTCGTCAAGATCTGTGGTTGAAGAGCTGCTTATACCAGAGGTCAGAACGTCACGATCACCTTGCCGAAGACCTTGCGGCCTTCCAGGCGCTCCAAGCCTCTCTGGTAATCGTCGAGCGGGTAGACCGAGTCGATGACCGGGCTCATGCCGCCCGCCATCTTCTCCAGCGACTGGCTGATATTCTCGATGCGGCAGCCGAAGGAGCCGAAGATCCGGTATTGCTGCTGGAAGAGCTGCATCAGGTTCATGGTGGTGGACACGCCCGAGGTCGAGCCGCAGGTGACAAGCCGTCCGCCGCGCTTGAGGCAGAGCAAGCTTCCGTTCCAGGTCTCCGCGCCCACATGCTCGAACACCACGTCCACGCCTTTTCGCTTGGTGAGCAGGCGAACCTCGCCCTCGAAGCGCTCCTTGCGGTAGTTCACGACGAAATCGGCACCCAGCGCCTTCGCCTTCTCGCCCTTCTCGTCGTCGCCCACCGTCGTATAGACCGTGCAGCCGATGGCTTTGGCCATCTTGATCGCCGCCGTGCCGATGCCGGAGCCGCCCGCATGGACAAGAATCGACTCGCCGGGCTCCAGCTTGGCGTTGTCGAACAGCATGTGCTGCACCGTGCCGAATCCGATGGGCGCGCAAGCCGCCTGCTCGAAGGACACGCCCTTCGGCACCGGAATCACGAGCCGCTCGGGCCGGTTGATCAGCTCGCGGGCAAACCCATCGATATGGAAGCCCATGATGCCCTTGACGTTCTCGCAGAGATTATCCCAGCCCTTGCGGCAGGCGCTGCAATGCCCGCAGGTCTCGGCGCCGTACATGGTGACCGGGTCGCCCACCTTGAACCGGCTGACGCCCTCACCAACTGCCGCGATCTCGCCCGCCGCCTCAACACCGACAGCCTGAGGCATCTTGCGCTTGGCGAAAGCCATGCCGCGAAAACCCCAAACATCGAGGTAGTTCAGCCCCAGTGCCTTGACGCGAACCTGCACCTCGCCCGCAGCCGGGGGCGGGGAAGCATCCATCTCGGTGATGCGAATGTCACGGTCGCCGAAAAGCTGGAGGGAGCGCATGGACAACAATCCTGATGGCGTCACAGCCACAGCTTAAAGCGCGGCAGTAACGGAGAAATCTGTTTCCGGCGGCTTAAAGGGCGAGCGGGGGAATGGCAAGGTCAACCATGGCAATGGGTCATCCCCACGCAGGCTGGAATAACAGAGGTTCAGGTGCTTCGTCCGGGATGACGCTTAAGGTTTTACCGATGCACGCCCAGCATCGAGGTCAGGCCGCCGTCGATGGGAAGCACCGTGCCGGTGATGTAGGCGGCGGGCTCGCTCATGAGAAACGCGGCGAGGCCTGCGATCTCTTCGGGCTTGGCGAAGCGTCCGGAGGGGATCTGCTTTTCCATGTTTTCGCGGTAGGCCGCGTAGGGCGCCATCATGTCGGTGTCGATGAAGCCCGGCGCGATCACGTTGACGGTCACATTGCGTTTGGCTGTCTCGACGGAGAGCGTGCGGCAATAGGAGATCAGCGCGCCCTTGGAGGCCGCATAGGCGGCATTCCCCGGATTGCCCTGGAGCGCCGCCACCGAGCCGATGGCGACAATGCGGCCAGCTTTCGCGCGGATCATGCCGCGCATCACCGACTTGGCGATGCGGGTCATCGACCAGAAGTTCACCTGCATGGCGGCTTCGGCCTTGTCCTGCTGCATCATCGCGGCAAGTGCATCGTAGGGCTGGCCCGCATTGTGGATGAGCCCGAAGAAGCTCTCGCCCTCCAGCATCTCGCAGAAGGATTCCAGCGCGGCCTTGTCGGCGAGATCGACCTCGTGCGCCTTGACGGTGCGGCCAGGATTTCCCGCCATCAGTTCAGTGGCGAGGGTCTTCGCGGCGTCACCCGACGAACGATAGGTGAAGTCCACATCGTGACCGGCGGCCACGAGCGCCCGCACGATGGCTGCGCCGACGCCTTTGCCGCCACCTGTGACGAGAATGCGGGTCATGTCTTTAAGCCCCCTTGGGCTCGGCCCCGAAGACGAGGCAGGTATTCTGGCCGCCGAAGCCGAAGGAATTCGAAAGCACGTAGTTCACCTTGGCATCACGGGCGACGTTTGGCACCACGTCGAGCGGGATCGCCGGATCGGGCACCTGATAATTGATCGTCGGCGGAATGCGGCCCGAGCCGATGGTGAGCAGCGACATCACCGCCTCGACCGCGCCGGCGGCGGTCAGCGTGTGGCCGATCATCGACTTGTTCGACGAGATCGGAAGATTTGCCATGCGCTCGCCGAACACGGCGGTGCAGCTCATGGCTTCCATCTTGTCGTTCTCCGGCGTCGAGGTGCCGTGCGCGTTGATATAATCGATATCCTCGGGAGCAACGCCGGCATYGTCCAGCGCCTCGCGGATCGCCATGATGGCGGGCATGCCGTCCGGCGAGGAGCGGGTGCGGTGGAAGCCGTCGCCCTTCTCGCCGCAGCCGAGCACATAGCCGAGGATCTTGGCGCCGCGGGCCTTCGCGCTCTCGGCGTTCTCCAGCACGAGGGCAGCGCCGCCTTCGCCCATGACGAAGCCGTCGCGGTTCTTTGAGAACGGCTTCGACGCGCCTTCCGGATTCTCATTCTGCGTCGAAAGCGCGGAGAGCAGCGAGAAGCGGATGAGCGATTCAGGATTCACCGAGCCGTCCGTGCCGATGCACAGAGCGGAATCCGTCTCGCCCCGGCGGATCGCCTCGACGCCGAGCTGGATGGCGGTGGCGCCCGAGGAGCAGGCGGTGGAGAGCGAGATCGGCGAGCCTTTCGTGCCGAACTTGTCGGCGACGCGGTCGGCCACCGTGCCGAAGATGAAGAGATCGTGCCACTTCTTGAACTGGCCCGAGGCCGCAGCCTTGAGCAGATCCTTGTAGGTCACGTCGCCGTCCTGGCCCGAGGCCTTGGCAAGCGCCTCGCGCTGCGGCCATTCCATCTCGACCGGAGGCACGGCGATGAAGAGCGCACCGGGGAAATCCTCTTGCGCGAGGCCCGACTGGCCCACCGCCTCCTGGCCCGCCAGCATGGCAAGGCGCTCGGAGAGCATGGGCGCGCAGAAGGGCTCCACATCGACGGAATCGATGGTGCCCGCAATCGTGGTGCGCAGGCCTTCCGTGGGAAAGCGGTTGATGCGGTGAATGCCGGACTTGCCCGCCGTCAGCGCGGCCCAGGTGTCGTCCTTGCCCTGGCCGAGGGATGTGACCACGCCCATGCCGGTGACGGCAACGAGCGGACGGCCCTGTTTGTCGCGAAGCGCCATAACTTGTCTCCTCAAGCCTTGATGATCCGCAGGCCGCCCTCGCCGCGCCAATGGCCGACGGAGGTAACGAGCGCCTCATGGGCAACACCCTGCGCGATCAGCCCGGCGGCCAAAGCCACACCCGTGGGCGCCTGGGCCTCCATGGTGTGGCCGACGAGATCGCCGGTGGCATGAACCGCCGCGTTGGGCGCGATGTCCTTCAAAGCCGCCTGCTCTTCTTCCGTGATGCCCTTCACGCCGGTCGCGCCGGAAATCATCACATCGGGCTTTGCCYCCAGCGTCTTGGCAAGCGCATGAACCGCCTGCTCAACGCTGCCCGGTTTGCGGCGGGAGCGGTCGGAGGCGACGCCTGCAAGCACCGCGAGCGGCTTCGCGCCGCGCGCCTCGGCATGCTCGCGCGATTCCAACACCAGGAAGCAGGCGCCGGAGCCAAGGATCATGCCGCCGCCGTCTTCGGAGCGCTCCCAGACCGGGGCATAGGGCTGCTTCCAGAGGAAACCGCCCATTTCGTAGATCAGCAGCACGTCCGGGCGCTCGGCGTTGTAGGCGCCGCCCACCAGGAAGATGTCGTCCTGACCCGAGGCAATGCGCTCCTTCGCGATGCGGATCGCGTCCACGCCGCTCGATTCTTCGCCCATGAAGGTGCGCGAGGCGCCGGTGACGCCGTGCACGATGGAGATGTTGCCGGCGAGCAGGTTCGAGAGCTGCGCGAGAAATAGCGTCGGGCGCAGGTCGCCCATCAGGCGCTCGTTGAGGAACACGCCGGGATTGTCGGCCTTCGCCAAACCCGTGAGGATCTGCCCATCGACCGCGTAGTCGCGCTCGCCGCCGCCGGCGGAGACGATGAGCTGCATGCGTCCCTTGAGGGCCGCGTCATCCTTCACGCCCGCCGCGTCGAGGGCGAGGCCCGCCGCATAGCAGCCGAGCTTCTGCCAGGGCTCCATCTGGCGCTGGTCGGATTTCTTCGGGATCTGCCGGTCCCATTCGACGGCGGCCGCCGGATGGACCGGGAAGGGCGCGAAAGTCTCGGAATCGGTGTTCGGCGCGCGGGAGAGTGCGGTAAGATGCGCCTCCAAGCCTTCGCCCGCGCTGGAGACGAGGCCAATTCCAGTAATCACCACATCGCGCATCAGAAATTCTCCTCCAGCAGGCCGATGCGGCGCGCCTGGGCGCGCATCTGGCCGTCCATGCCCTCGGGAAAGGGCATGATCCTGAACCGCAGTTCCGCATCGCAGATCGGCTTGCCCTCGGCCAGGATCTTGGCCTTGGTCACGGCATAGCCCGAACCCTCATGCTCCAGTTGGGCCTGGACGGTGAGCACCGTACCCGGTCCCACGAAGGTGCGAAAGCGCGCCTTGTCGACCGCCATGAGGAACGGCATGTGGGAAAAGCCCATGAGGCCGAGCACGAGATAGCCGGAAGCCTGGGCCATGGTCTCGGTCAGCAGGACGCCGGGCACGAGAGGATGGCCGGGGAAATGCCCTTCGAAGACGGGGCTTTCCATGGGGACCGTGGAGGTCACCTCGATCCGCTTGTTCTCGCGGTCGAGGCCCGTCACCCGGTCGATCATTTCAAAATATTCGAGGCGCATCCCGATCCCGTACCATGTCGCTCCCGGCAGGTGAAACAGGAAAGGAGTCCATGAGGCGCAGCCGCTTGATGGATCGCCTCTTCGAGCCGGCTCGAAAAAGCCGGCCCGCCGGGATGTTATTGTTGAGTTTTAGGCCTGGGCTTTTTAGGCCTGCTTGGCGGCCACGAGCGCGTCGATGCGCGCCACGAGGTTCTTGAGCACGAAGTACTCTTCGGCCGGGGCCTTGCCCTCGTTCACTTCCTGGGTCCACTGCTCGAGCGGCAGCTTGATGCCGAAGGCCTTGTCGATGGCGAACGCGATGTCGAGGAAGGCGAGCGAGTCGATGCCCAGATCCTCGATGGCGTGGCTCTCGGGGGTGATCTGCTCGCGCGGGATGTCGGCGGTCTCGGAAATGATGCCGGCGACGGTCTCGAAGGTAGACGACATGACGCCGCTCTCCTGAAATGCTGGGTCTTGACGATGCAGCGCCGTTCCGGGCCGTGGGCCGGCCCGCAAGCCTCTCTCATCGTCAAGGAGGGTTGTTCTGGAGCGCACCCCTTACACGAGAGGTGGCTAGGCGGCAACCGATTGGTTGCATTTCAGAGGCTCTCGAGGTTCTGCCAACCTTACGTCAAAGGCCTTCGGGTTCAAGGAGTTGATTAATCCGCCTCCTTCGGGGATAAGGAGCCGGCCTGCGGCCTCACGACCCGGCTATCCTTATTATACGACAACTGACGGGATCGACGTGCTCAACAGGTTCCTCAAACCTGAAATCCGCTATGCGCGCCGCATGGCCCGAATTGCCCGATGGGACAAGCCCATCGAGGGGCATGCAGGGCGCGTGCGCGCCTGGGCCAACATGCTGCTCGTCGATCACGGGGTGTTCCGCCTCCTCTACCTCAACAAGCACCGGGTGTCAGACCGCCTATGGCGCTCGGCCCAGCCGGCCCCGCACCAGATCGCGGCGCTGAAGGCCGAGGGCGTTCGCACCATCATCAACCTGCGCGGCGGACGCGAGCACGGCTCCTGGCAGCTCCAGAAGGAAACCTGCGAGCGGCTCGGCATCAATCTCGTGGAGTTCATCGTGCGCTCGCGCGGCGCGCCGGACCGGGACACCCTGCTCCAGGCCAAGGAATTCTTCGACAAGATCGAATATCCGGCCGTCCTGCACTGCAAGTCGGGCGCGGACCGGGCGGGCTTCGTGGCCGCCCTCTTCCTGATCCTGCAGGAGGGCAAGTCCATCGACGAGGCGCAGCGCCAGCTCTCCGTGCGCTTCGGCCATTTCCGCTTCTCGAAGACCGGCATCCTCGATGCCTTCTTCGAGATGTACCGGCAGGAGGGCGAGGCCAAGGGCATCTCCTTCCTCACCTGGCTCGAGACTCAGTACGATTCCGAAGCCCTGGAAAAGAATTTCCGCCCCGGCTTCTGGTCCAATCTCCTCGTCGACCGCATCATCCGGCGCGAGTAGCAGCGGACTACGACGAAGCCGCCAAACGCGGCTCGCTGTCGTCGGACAGCTGGAGCCGGTGCAGGCGGGCATAGGTGCCGCCTTTTGCGATGAGTGCCTCGTGGGAGCCGGTCTCGACGACGCGGCCGTGATCCATGACCACGATCTTCTCAGCGTCGCGCACCGTGGAAAGCCGGTGGGCGATGACCAGCGTCGTGCGGCCGCGCATGAGTTCGCGGATCGCGTCCTGCACCAGACGCTCGGATTCGGAATCGAGCGCCGAGGTCGCCTCGTCGAGAAGCAGGATCGGCGCATCCTTCAGGAAGGCGCGGGCGAGCGAAATGCGTTGGCGCTCGCCGCCCGACAGGCGCCCGCCGCCGGGACCCACCACGGTGTCATAGCCTTCCGGCAGCTTCAGGATGAAATCATGCGCCGCCGCGGCCTTAGCGGCATTCATGATCTCGTGCTCGGATGCACCCGAACGGCCGAAGGCGATGTTGGCGCGCACCGTGTCGTCGAAGAGCACCACATCCTGATTCACCACGGCGATGGATTGGCGCAGGCTCGCCAGCGTCACGTCGCGCACGTCCTGGCCGTCGATGAGAACCGCGCCGCCGGTCACGTCGTAAAGACGCGGAACGAGGGCCAACAGGGTCGACTTGCCGGAGCCCGAGCGGCCGACAAGCGCCGTGGTCTGGCCCGCTTCGGCCACAAGGTCCACATGCTGGATCGCCGTGACCTCGTCGGTATAAGCGAAACTCAGGTTCGAGAAACGGACCTCGCCGCCCTTCAGCGCGAGCGGCTTGGCATCCGCCTTGTCCTGGATGCGAGGGGCCTCGTCCATCACGTCGAAGGTGCGTTGCAGGGCGGCGGCGGCCTCCTGCACGATGGCGTTGAAATTGCCGAGCGCCCGGATCGGCTGGGCGGCCATGATCAGTGCGGTGACGAAGGCGATGAAATCGCCCACCGTGCTCTCGCCGGCAAAGATGCGTTGGCCGATGAGCAGCAGCACCAGAGCAACGGCTAGGCCGCCACCGACTTCAAGCAGCGGATCGAGCCGTCCACGGGCGTTTGCCGCTTTCATCTTGAGGCGGCGCACTTCATCGAAGGTGCGGGCGGCCTTGTCCTTGAGATAGCCCTCCAGCCGGTAGGTCTTGGCAATGCGCGTGGCGGCGAGGCTCTCGGTGATCAGGCTCGCCATCTGGCCCGCCTGCTCCTGAGTGGAGACGGCGACACGGCGCAACTTCCGGCCGATCCTGTCGATCGGATAAGCAAGAATCGGCGCCACGACGCCTACGACCAGGGTCAGGACCGGATCGATCCAGATCATGGCCGCGACGAGGGCGATGATGGTGGCGATCTCGCGCAGGAAGACCGTCGAGAGACGGGTGAGCGCCTCTCGGATGAACAGGAAGTCCGTGGTGAAGCGCTGGGTCAGCGCGGCGGGGCTCTCGCGCCCGATCTGAGCCAGATCGGCCTCGATCATGCGGCCATAGAGGGCGGTCTGCATGTCCGCCTCGATCCGGGTCACCACCTTGTTGGTGAGGATCGTCAGGGACAACAGGGCAAAGCCCCTGATGGCCGTTACCACTACCACCACGAGGGGCCCATATTTCAGAACGGCTTCATCCTTCGTGGCGAAGGCGTCGAAGGCGGTCTGGATCAGCTTGGTATAGAGCGCCGTGGTGCCTGCCACCACGCCGATCAGCACCAGCACGATGACGAGGGTCTTCAGATGCGGGCGCATCCAGTCTCGCCAGAGACGGTGGATCAGAGGGATGGTATCGCCCCGGACGAGGCTTTTACGGGCCATGATGCTCTTCAAAACTCTTCTTCTGTGGGCTCGCGGTTAGCACGCGAGACTCCCGGCCGCAAATTTTCACCCCTGCAGGCCGGCATCGACAGGCGCAAGGATTCATGGCTCTATTCGTATCACGCAACAGGAGGACATCCATGACTCTTGAGATCTGGCTCGCCTTCGTTGCCACCTCCGCCGTTCTTCTGGTGATTCCAGGGCCTACGATTCTGCTGGTCGTCTCCTACGCGCTGGGCCGGGGCTGGCGCACGGCCCTGCCCATGGCCGTCGGTGTCGCGCTTGGCGATTTCACGGCCATGACCTTGTCCCTGCTCGGCCTCGGCGCGCTTCTCGCCGCCTCGGCCACGATCTTCACCGGTCTCAAATGGGTGGGCGCAGTCTATCTTGTTTGGCTCGGCATCAAGCTCTGGCGCGCGGGCGGCGCCTTGGACGCCACGCCCCGCACCGATGCCGTCTCATCCTTGAAAATGCTCGGCCATGCCTGGCTGGTGACGGCGCTCAACCCAAAGTGCCTCGTCTTCTTCGTCGCCTTCCTGCCCCAGTTCATCGACCCGAAACTGCCTTTCCTGCCGCAGGTCGGCGTGCTGGCGGGCACCTTCCTCGTCATGGGCTTCACCAATGTCGTCGCCTACGCGCTGGTGGCCGCGCGGGCAGGACGGATGGCCCGCAGCGCCCGCACCCTCGGCATCATCAACAAGGCCGGCGGCAGCCTGCTGATCGGCGCAGGCATCGCCACCGTGACCCTGCGCGCCTCGCAGCCCTGAAGCCTCAGACCGCCTTGAGGTGCCGGATCGGGCGGCCGGGTGCGATCATCTCGGCGGCGGCGATGATGCCCTGCGCATCGATGCCGAAATGGCGGTAGAGATCCTTAATTGTGCCGGTCTGGCCGAAATGCTCTACGCCCAGTGAGCGGGTGCGGTGGCCCATGACGGAGCCCATCCAGGCGAGTGTCGCCGGATGGCCGTCGATCACCGTGATCAGCCCGCAATGGGGCGGTACATCGGCGAGCAGGCGCTCCACATGTGATCGTGCATGGACGAGCCCGCGCTCGCGGGCGCGCTGGGATGCCGTCCAACCCGCATTGAGCCGGTCGGCGGAGGTGATGGCGAGCAGGCCGATATCGCGCCGATCCTCGGCCATGAGGCCCACCGCCTCGATGGCCTCAGGCGCGACCGCGCCCGTATAGGCCACGACCACCTGCGCGTTGGGGCCGGGCTTCCGCAGCCAATAGGCACCCGCCATGATGTCGTCGGCGAGTTGAGGGGTCATCTCGCGCTGCGGCTGTTCCAGACTCCGTGTTGAGAGACGCAGGTAAACCGAGCCGCCGGTCTCGTCGCGCAGCCAAGTGGTCTCGTTCGGCTCGGTGGTCTCGTTCGGCGCGCCCTCGCGCTGCATGTAATCGAAGGCCCAGCGCATGATGACGGCGAGCTCATCGACGAAGGCGGGCTCGAAGGAAGCGAGACCGTCCTGCGCCATGCCGACGAGCGGCGTGCCGATGGATTGATGCGCGCCGCCTTCCGGCGCCAGCGTCACGCCGGAGGGCGTGGCCACGATCATGAAGCGGGCATCCTGATAGCAGGCATAGTTCAGCGCATCCGCGCCGCGATAAATGAACGGATCGTAGAGCGTGCCGATGGGCAGAATCCGCTCGCCGAAGAGCGAGTGCGACAGGCCTAGCGCCGAGAGAACGATGAACAGGTTCATCTCCGCGATGCCGAGCTCGATATGCTGTCCTTCCGGCGAGAATTCCCAATTGTAGGTCGAGGGAATGCGCTCCTTCTTGAAGGTATCGACGAGGCTCTCGCGCGCATACAGCCCGCGCCGGTTCACCCAGGCGCCGAGATTGGTCGAGACCGTCACGTCCGGCGCGGTGGTGACCACGCGTTCCGCGAGGGCATGGTCGGAGCGCGCCAGCTCGTTGAGGATGAAGCCGAAGCCCTGTTGCGTGGACATGGCCGGATTGGCCGGGAAAGCGAGCTTCTCCGGCACCGGCACCTGGGGCGCGGTGTAGCGGCGCGTGCCCTTCTGGATGAAGGGCACTTCGGCCAGGAAGCGCTCGACTTCCGCTTGCGGGATTTTCAGGCCCTCGAACTTGTCCCATTCATGGCCGGAGCGCACGCCCTGCGTCTTCTGCCAGGCCTCCATCTGCGTCGGCGTCAACAGGCCGGAATGGTTGTCCTTGTGGCCGGCGAGCGGCAGGCCGCATCCCTTGATCGTATAGGCGATGAAGCAGACGGGCTTGTCGTGCTGGCGTGCCTTCTCGAAAGCGTCGAGCAGGTTCGGCAGGTCGTGTCCGCCGAGATTGGACATGAGCCGCGCCAGTTCCTCGTCGGAGCGCTTCTCGATGAGGCGCGTCACCGGCCCCTGATCGCCGAGATCGTCGAGCAGGCGCTTTCGCCACGCGGCCCCGCCCTGATAGGTGAGCGCGGCATAGAGCTGGTTGGGGCAGGTATCGATCCAGGTCTGGAGCCTGTCGCCGCCGGGCTCCTTGAACGCCGCCTCCATGAGCGATCCGTATTTGAGGATCACCACCTCCCAGCCGAAATTGCGGAACAGCGCCTCGAAGCGCTGCCACAGGCCCTCGCGAATCACCGCGTCGAGGCTCTGGCGGTTGTAATCGACGATCCACCACGTGTTGCGGATGCCGTGCTTCCAGCCCTCCAGAAGCGCCTCGAAGATATTGCCCTCGTCCATCTCCGCATCGCCCACCAGCGAGATCATGCGGCCTTCGGGCTTGTCCTTCGCCCAGCCATGGGCCTTCACGTAATCCTGCACGAGGCTGGCGAACAAAGTCTGCGCAACACCGAGGCCCACCGAGCCGGTGGAAAAATCCACGTCGTCGATGTCCTTGGTGCGGGAGGGATAGGATTGCGCGCCCTTGTAGCCGCGGAAATTCTCCAGCTTCTCCCTGGTCTGGCGGCCGAAGAGATACTGGATCGCGTGATAGATCGGGCTCGCATGCGGCTTCACCGCCACCCGGTCCTCCGGGCGCAGGACCGAGAAATACAGGGCCGTCAGGATGGTGGCGAGCGAGGCCGAGGACGCCTGATGCCCGCCGATTTTCAGCCCGTCCTCGCTGGGCCGCAGGTGATTGGCATTGTGGATCGTCCACGTGGACAGCCAGAGCACCTTGCGCTCGAGTTCCCGCAACATTTCAAGGTGCTTTGCGTCAGTCATGGAAGTCTTCCCCGTTTCGCGCGCGATTGTAGCGGGAAGATCGAGGGAAGCGAGACCCTAGGTCCGTGTGAAAGGTTGGCTTTTGGGATGAGATACGCAGCTGGAGCTGAAAAAACGAAAAGCCCGCCTTGCGGCGGGCCTTCGTAATACTCTCGATTTAAGAGAGAATGGAGCGGGCGAAGGGATTCGAACCCTCGACCCCAAYCTTGGCAAGGTTGTGCTCTACCCCTGAGCTACACCCGCGCTCCGCGATGCCGAGGCATCGTTGCGAGGCCGCTGATTTGCCCCAAAACGATTCACATTGCAAGAGCTTTCGAGAAGAACTTTTTATCGCAGGCTTGAGCGGCCTTGAGCATCCCGGTAGAAGCCGGACATCAAGGGCATGATCCCGGGAGGCTGCACCAGCCTCCGCTACCAGGGCCATGCCTGCCCGCCCGAAAGCCTGGAGTTCGAGCCTTGGCCCATCTGTCCCCGCAGGAGCTTCTGGACCGCCTTGCCGCGCTCGGCATCCCGTTCGAGACGGTGGAGCACGAGCCGGTCTTTACGGTGTCCGAATCGAAATCGGTCAAGGACAAGGTTCCGGGCGCCCATTCCAAGAACCTGTTCGTGAAGGACAAGAAGGGGCGCTTCTTCCTCATTTCCGCCAAGCACGACACCATGATCGACCTCAAGCGCACTCACGAGACCCTGGGCGCCTCGGGCCGCCTGTCCTTCGGCTCGGCCGAGCAGCTATGGGAGTTGCTGGGCGTGGAGCCGGGCTCCGTCACGGCCTTCGCGATGGTGAACGATACCCAAGGCAGGGTAACGATGGTGCTCGATGCCAACCTCATGGAGCACGAGCGGGTGAACTTTCACCCCCTGGTCAATTCCATGACGACGGGTGTCTCGCGGGAGGATCTGGTGAAATTCCTGCGCTCCACGGGCCACGATCCGCTGGTTCTGAAGCTGCCTGAGCCGCCAGCGGAATTGCCAGACAACGGTTAAGCTCCCATCTAGCTCAAAAGCCTCTTCTCACGCTGACCCTTCGAGGATCGCATGTTGACCGATAACCCCACCCCCGGCACGCCCTTCGATGATCTCGTGAAGGACACCACCACTGCCAGCTTCCAGAAGGACGTTCTGACCGAATCCATGAACCAACCGGTTCTCGTGGATTTCTGGGCGCCCTGGTGCGGCCCTTGCAAGCAGCTGACGCCGGTGATCGAGAAGGCCGTGCGCGCGGCGGGCGGCAAGGTGAAGCTCGTGAAGATGAACATCGACGAGCATCCGCAGATCGCGGGCCAGCTCGGCGTGCAATCGATTCCCGCCGTCTTCGCCTTCCAGCGCGGCCAGCCGGTGGACGGCTTCATGGGTGCCCTGCCCGAGAGCCAGATCAAGGCCTTCATCGAACGCCTCGTGGGCCCGCTCGGCCCGAGCGCGGTGGAGGAAATTCTGGCTGAGGCCGAACAGGTTGCCGCCGGCGGTGATCTCGCCGGCGCGGCCGAGCTTTATGCCGCCGTGCTGTCGCAGGATCCGGAGAACGCGGCGGCGCTCGCAGCCCTCGTGAAGCTGCATGTGGATGTGGGCGACATCGAAGGCGCGAAGCGCTTTCTCGCCATGGTGCCGCAGGCGAAGGAGAACGATCCTGCCATCGCCGGCGCGCGCGCCGCCGTGGAACTCGCCGAGCAGGCAGGCTCGCTCGGCGACACGGCCGAGCTTCAGCGCAAGGTCGAAGCCGATCCGCTGGATCATCAGGCGCGATTCGACCTTGCGGTCGCGCTCAACGGCCGTGGCCGGCGCGGAGAAGCTGTCGATCACCTCCTTGAAATTGTCCGCCGCGACCGCAATTGGAACGACGACGGAGCGCGCAAGCAGCTCGTCCAGTTCTTCGAGGCCTGGGGCCCGATGGACGAGATGACCATTGCAGGGCGGCGGAAGCTTTCTTCGCTCCTGTTCGCGTGATGACCTGTCGGCCAACGAGGAGATCGGCATGGGAATGAACGTGGCATACCGTGGGCCTGAAGATTGCCCGTCGGTCATCCCCGTTTTCCCTCTCCCCGGCGCGCTTCTGCTGCCGCGCGGACAGATGCCGCTCAACATCTTCGAGCCGCGCTATCTCGCCATGGTGGATGAGGCGCTCAGGGGCGACCGGGTGATCGGTATGATCCAGCCCGATGCGGAGAGCGATCCATCCTCCGTGATCCCGAGGCTCTATTCGGTGGGCTGCGCTGGGCGCATCACGCAACTGGCGGAAACCGGCGACGGCCGCTATCTCATCACGCTTATCGGCATCTCCCGTTTTCGCGTCGAGGAAGAGCTGCCGCCCATCGACCTGTTTCGCCGCTGCCGCGTGAATTTCGAGCCCTTTGCCAGCGATCTCACCGCACGCGCAGGCGAAACGGAAGTGGACCGCGCCGGCGTGGTGAAGGCGCTCCGCGATTTCGTGGATGCGGCGCATGTGAAGGTGGATTGGCGCGGCATCGAGGAAGCGCCCAACGAAGCCCTGGTCAACGCCCTGTGCATGATGAGCCCCTTCGGCGTGCGCGAGAAACAGGCGCTCCTCGAAGCACCGAATCTCAAGACCCGCGCGGAAGTACTGATCGCGCTCACCGAAATCGAACTGGCTCGCGGCGCCGTCGGCTCCGACTCGACGCTGCAATAGGACAAACCATGGTTCCAGACACGACATCGCAGCCGGATGCGCCTACGCCCGTCGAAGCCACGCGCATCGACCCCAAGCTCCTCGAGCTTCTCGTGTGCCCGCTCACCAAGGAAACGCTGGAATACGATTCCGCGCGCCAGGAACTCATCAGCCGCCGCGCGAAACTCGCCTACCCGATCCGCGACGGCATCCCGATCATGCTGCCGGAAGAGGCGCGGCCGCTGACGGATTGAGGGCAGTTTTCATAACACTCGTTCAAACACCGTCATCCCGGACGAAGCGCAGTGCAGATCCGGGATCGTGTGAAAGATAAAACACGCCCCTCTGTCATTCCGGGGCGCCGAAGGCGAGCCCATAACCACAACGGCACCAAGAAGGGCGCTATGGCAGCCGCTCGCTTCATACTGCGTCTGCGGTTGTTATGGGTTCCCGCCTTCGCGGGAATGACAACGTCGAGTTTCGGATTATTATTCTGCACGCGATCCTGGGTTCTGCTCCGCAGCCCCGGGATGACAGCTTGCTGTTATCCGCGCTTTTCAATCGCATCCGCCACCGCCAGCGTGCGCTGCGCCATCTCCGCATGGAGCCGCTCGACCATGCGGCCGTTCAAGTTGATCGCACCCTTGCCCGCGTTCTGCGGTTCCTCGAACGCGGCGACGATGGCGCGGGCGCTCTCGATCTCCTGATCTGACGGCGCGAAGATTTCGTTGGCCGCTGCGATCTGGTTGGGATGGATCACCGTCTTGCCGTCGAATCCGCAATCGCGGCCCTCGCTGCACTCGGCGCGGAAACCTTCTTCGTCGGAGAGATCGTTGTAGACGCCGTCGAGAATATCGATGCCGGAGGCGCGCGCCGCCGCGAGCGCCGTCATCAGCCATGGCATCATCGGCTTACGTCCCGCACTCAGGCGTGCGCGGGTTTCCTTGGCCAGATCGTTCGTGCCCATGACGAAGCAGGACAGGCGCGAGATCTTGTTGTGCGCCACAGCGGCGATGGCTTTGGCATCGAGAATCGCAAGCGGCGTCTCGATCATTGCCCACACCCGCACCTGATCCGGTGCGCCGAGCGCTTGCAGGCGCGCTCCGACCTTCAGGAGATCATCCGGCGACGACACTTTCGGTATCAGGATCGCATCGGGCATTGCGGCGGCAGCGGCCGCGAGATCGTCCTCGGCCCAAGCCGTCGTGAGGCCATTGATGCGGATCACGAGTTCCCGCGAGCCGTAGCCGCCAGCCCTCACCGCAGCGCACACGCCATCGCGCGCCTGCGCCTTGGATTCGGGCGCGACCGCATCCTCCAGATCGAAGATCACGGCGTCGGCAGGCAGCGTTTTCGCCTTCTCCACCGCGCGGGCGTTGGAGCCGGGCATGTAGAGAGCGGTACGACGCGGGCGAATGACGGGCATGTTGGTTCCTCGAATGCCATTCGTTGTAATAGGCACGCCGGTTAATGTCATTCCCGGCCGAAGCGTCAGCGGAGGGGGGAAGGAGATCCATAGCGCAACGCTGGTGGGTGGATCCCCTTCCCGACCTTTGGCCGCCGGGGATGACAAGGAGAGTATTGCATGTGGGTTGCGGGCGTGGATGGTTGCAGAGCCGGCTGGATCGCGGTGCTCATGGAAATGGGCAACGCAGCCTCCGCCCGCATCATGGTCGCTCCCACGCTGGACGCGATCGCGGGTGCGCCGGAAGCGCCTGCGATCATCGCGGTCGATATGCCGATCGGATTGCCTGAATCCACCGAAGGCTCCGGGCGCGCGCCGGAACGGCTGATCCGCCCGCTTCTCGGCCAGCGGCAATCCTCGGTCTTCGCGATTCCCGCGCGGCAGGCGGTCCATGCCGCCGATTACCGGGAAGCCTGCGCGTTGGCGCTCGCGACCTCCAACCCGCCGCGTAAGGTGTCGCGGCAGGGCTTTGCGATTTTCGCCAAGATCCGCGAGGTGGATGCGCTTCTGCTCACGCGGCCGGATCTCGTGAGCCGCGTCTACGAGGTGCATCCGGAACTCGCCTTCTGGGCGCTCAACGGTGAGCGCGCCCTGCATGAGCCGAAGAAGGTGAAGGGCACGCCTTATCCGCCCGGCATGGAGCTGCGCCGAACACTTCTCATAAGGGCTGGATTGCCTGAGGAACTGGTTCACAGGCCCGCGCCCAGAGGTGCGGCGAGCGATGACCTGCTCGATGCTCTGGCGGGGTTGACCGTGGCGCTGGATATCGCGAGAGGTGGAGGTCAATGCTTTCCCGACCCGCCCGGCCGTGACGCCCACGGCCTGCCGGTCGCCATCTGGACGCTCAGAGGTTGCTCATGACCATCTCCCGCGCCGATATCGAAGCGGCCCATGCCCGCATCGCCCCGCATGTGCGCCGAACGCCGACTTGGAACATGGAGCACGCCTTCGACCATGACGGCCCGATGAGCCTGAAGCTCGAATTCCTGCAGCATGCGGGCTCGTTCAAGACACGCGGCGCGTTCAACACCCTGTTGTCGAAACCCGTTCCTGAAGCGGGCGTGGCGGCGGCTTCCGGCGGCAATCACGGGGCTGCCGTAGCTTATGCTGCGAAGCAGCTCGGCGTGACGGCGCGCATCTTCGTGCCCGAGATTTCAAGTCCCGCGAAGATCGCGGTCATTCGCTCCCATGGCGCGGAGGTGGTGATCGGCGGCGCGCGCTACGCGGATGCGCAGGAGGCTTGCGATGCCTATGTCGCCGAGACCGGAGCGTTGCGTATCCATCCCTTCGACGCGGACACCACCATTGCGGGCCAAGGCACGACGGCGCTCGAATGGGAGCAGGACGCGCCCGACCTCGACACCGTTCTGGTAGCCGTAGGCGGTGGTGGTCTCATCAGCGGCGTGGCGAGCTGGTGGGCGGGCCGCGTGAAGGTGGTGGGCGTGGAGCCCGGAGGCTCGCGGGCGCTTCATGCGGCACTCGAAGCCGGTCACCCCATCGATGTGGACGTCGATTCCGTGGCGGCCGATTCGCTCGGCGCCCGCGCGGCAGGCGACCTCGTCTATTCCATCTGCAAGGACGCGGTCGATCATGTGGCGCTCGTGACCGACGGCGCCATCCGCGATGCTCAAGGCCTGCTCTGGCGCGATTATCGCATCGCCTCGGAACCCGGCGGTGCGGCGGCTCTGGCGGCCCTGCTCTCGGGAGCCTATAAACCCCGCTCGGGCGAGCGGATCGGCGTGCTTCTGTGCGGGGCCAATGTCGAACTCGGCAAGCTCGCCGACATCATTCAACCATGACGTAAGGAGCGATCCATGTTTCCGCAGCGCCTGACCGAAGGCTACCAGGCCTTTCTGGACGACCGCTTCCCGCGCGAGAAGGGCCGCTTCGAAGCCCTGGCCGAAAAGGGCCAGAAGCCGGAGGTGATGGTGATCGGCTGCTGCGACAGCCGCGTCTCGCCGGAGGTGATTTTTGACGCGAGCCCGGGCGAACTCTTCGTGGTGCGCAACGTGGCGAACCTCGTGCCGCCTTTTGAGACCGGCGGCGATTATCACGGCACCTCGGCGGCGCTCGAATTCGCCGTGCAGGCGCTTCGTGTGAAACACATCGTGGTGTTGGGCCATGCCCGCTGCGGCGGCGTGCGCGCCTTTGCCGACGACACCGCCCCACTCTCGCCCGGCGATTTCATCGGCCGCTGGATGAACCTGATCAAGCCCGCCGGCGAGCGCCTCGGACCTCATAACGGCAATCTGGAAGAATACCTGCCGCGCCTCGAACTCGCCGCCGTCGAGAACAGCCTCAAGAACCTGATGACATTCCCCTGCGTGCGCATTCTGGTGGAGCGCGGCAAGTTGCAGCTCCACGGCGCCTATTTCGGCGTAGCCACCGGCGTGCTGCTGGTGCGCGATCCTGAAACCGGAGAGTTCAAGCCGGCGGTGGAAGGTGTGCCGGAGCGGTTTTCGATGTTTTCGGCGCGTCAGGTCGAGCCGTAGGCTCCGGTCGCGGGGTTGAGAACCCCGCAACCGATCTCGTCATGGCGGACGTTACTGGCCGTTCAGCCTGCGATCATCGCCAGGCTCGAAGCGGTTGTCGCGGTCGACCCGCCCGCCGTTATCGTCGAAGGCGTCATCGTCCACTCTGCGGTCGCGAACGCGCCTGACGACGAGATCATCGGCGCCGCGGGTTCGTGTCCGGGTTTGGGTCTGCGTCTGGGTTCTGGTCCGATCCTCGGTGCGGTTGCGGGTTTGAGTTCTGTCATCCACGCCGCGGCCTCCGCGCCGGTCGTCCTGCGCGCGAGAGACATCGTCCTCTCCCCGGCCCCTGCCGCGTCCGCGATCGTCCGCCCGGTTGTCGTCACGGCCCGAGCTTCGGCCTGAGCGGTCGCCACCACGATCATCTCCGCTACGGTCGTCTCGGCCACCGCCTCCGCTCCCGGAACGTGCGCCTCCGTTGTCATCACTGCTCCCGCCACGACCGCCTCTGTTGTCGCCGCCGTTATCGTCACCGCCACGGCTACCCCTGCTGCCCCCACCACTATCGTCACCGCCGCGGCCACCATGGCCGCCGCCGTCGCCGCCCCGTGCCATGGCCGGCGACATGAGCGCGTCGGCGACCACGGCAGGAACACTCGCCGCTGTCAGCGATACCAGGATTGCACTGAGCACGAGGATGCTCGATCCATTCTTGTGATGCCCATTCTTGGACTGCTTCGTCTTGAGCTGGTTCAACATCGTCTCTCTCCCTTCATCCATGGCGCCACGGAACCGCGCCGATGCAGAGGGAGACTAGGCAAGGCGTGGCATGCGAACCTGACGGGCCATGTCAGCGAAATATCAGCTTGGGCGTGCTATGCTGGAGCACTTTGGAAGTGCTCATGATCCGGCGTTGCCTCATTGTCCTGTTGTCCCTGCTCGTCTTGGCCGCGATGGCGACCTCCTGGCCGACGGTCTCGTTCGCCAAGGACGGCGACAGCGGCGGCGGTGGCGACGGAGGGGGCCATGGCGGTGGCGATGGCGGCCATGGGGGAGACAACAGCGGCCGGGGCGGCGGCGATGACGGCGGCCGTGACAACCGGGGTGGCGACGACCGTGGTGGTGATAACCGAGGCGGTGACAACCGGGGTCCTGGCGGCGGGAACGACGATGGCGGTCGCGGCAGGGGCCGTGGAGGCGATGATGACGGCGGGCAGGGACGAGGCCGAGGACGCGGCGGCGACGCGATGCAGGGCAGGACCGGCTGGGGCAGCACCTCATCGGAGAACGCCCGCGATGCGGTCTCTCACGGTTGGGCCTTGGGCTTAGGGGTCGTGCTTCCCACCGTGTCCAAGGCTGTTCCGGGCCAAGTCCTGGAGGTGGACCTGCGTCAGTCCTGGAGCGGCGAATGGCGTTATGAATTCCTCATCCTGACCCGGGAGCGGCATTATCTCGAGGTCGTCGTCGATGCCCGGGCCAACCGGATTCTCCAGATCAGGAGACGTTGATTGAGAGTTCTTCTCATCGAGGATGAACGGGCGATTGCCAAGGACATCGAGAGCGCCTTGTCCGCGACCGGCTATGTGGTGGACATCGCCAGCGATGGGGAAGAGGGCTGGTTCCGCGCATCGACGGAAGACTACGATGCCGTCATCCTCGATCTCGGCCTTCCCAAACTGGACGGATTGTCCATCGTGCGGCGCTTGCGCGAGGAGGCGAGCGTGGTTCCGATCCTTGTCCTCACGGCGCGCGGCTCCTGGCTCCAGCGAGTCGAGGGGATCGACGCAGGTGCCGACGATTACCTGACCAAGCCCTTCGAGATGGAGGAGCTTCTCGCCCGCCTGGCCGCCCTGCTGCGCCGCGTCGGGCGCCACGTCACGCCCCTCATCGAGATCGGCCCGCTGCATATCGATACGCGGCGCTTGCGGGTGATGATCAACGGCAGGGCCATCGAACTGTCGCCGCTGGAGTTCCGGCTGTTGCGGTACCTGGCGCATAACCGGAACCGCGTCGTTCCCCAGAGCGAGCTCGTGGAGCACGTCTACGGAACGGACGAGCCCGAGAGCAATGCCGTCGAGGCTCTGGTCGCCCGCCTTCGGCGCAAGATCGGGTCGGACACCATCGGAACCCGTCGCGGCCACGGCTACATCATGGAGGCACCGTCATCATGACAAGGAACTCCATCCGCCTGCGGCTGCTGGCCGTCGCCATCATGTCCATCGTCGTGACCATCGGGGTCGCGGGGGCGTCCCTCGTGGTGTTCTTCGAGCGGCAGGTTCTGCGCTACGTGGAACAGGATCTCAATGTCCGTTGGACGGCGCTCGCGGCCGCATTCGGCGCGGAAGGCGAGGCCGGTCTCAGCCACAGGCTGACGGATCCGCGCTACCACCAGCCATATGGCGGCGCGTATTGGCAGGTCACCGAGAATGGACGCCCGATCATGCGGTCGCGCTCGCTCTGGGACAAGGATCTTCCCGGAGCAGGATCCCGGCAGGCTTCCGATGGCGAGAAGGCCTACGAGGTCGAGGGGCCGGATGGCGCGGAGCTTTATGTAGTCGAGCGGAACGTCACGCTCGACGGCGAGGATAGCCCCCGCGTTCTCAGCCTTGCGGTCGCTCTCGACCACAAGCAGGTCGTGGAGCTGCGGCAGGCTTTCGGATGGGACGTCACCCGCGTCCTGATTCCCATCGCGATGGTTCTCGTCCTGTTTGCCTGGCTGCAGCTCTGGCTGGGTCTTCGCCCGCTGCGGGCGGTGGGCCAGGAGCTGAACGCCGTTCAGAGCGGACAGATCCGGCGCATGACGAAGCGTTTCCCCGATGAGGTCGCGCCTCTGGTCGACAGCATCAACAAGCTGCTCGACCGTCAGGAGAATCTCGTGCGCAAGGCGCGAGACCGCGCCGGCGCTCTGGCCCACGGTCTGAAAACGCCGCTGACGATTCTCGGAGGCGAGGTGCGGCGCCTCGAACAGGCGGGCCTGGACGATGAGGCAAAGCGCATCCGGGAGCAGCTGGAGACGATCTCGACCCATGTGGAACACGAGGTCGCCCGCGCCCGCACCAGCGGCGCATCGGTCGGGCATGGTGATTTTGCGCAAGCCGACGAGACAGTCGCCCGCCTCCTGAGGCTGATGCAGCATATGCCCAAAGGCGATCAGCTTATTTGGCAAACCGAGATCCCTGCCGATCTGGGCGTCAACATGGACCCTCATGACTTCGGGGAGGTCATGGGTAATCTTCTCGACAATGCCAGAAAATGGGCCAAGACCCGCGTCACTATTCGCCTCGAGCGGATGGGCCGGAACGCCCGGATCATCATCGAGGACGACGGCCCCGGCTTTTCAGGAGGCACCGATGGCGGGCTGCCCGAACGCGGCGTCCCGTCGCGAAACGACCCGGCTTCGAGCGGTCTCGGCCTCGGCATCGTCAAGGACATTTTGGCCGAATATGGGACCAGCATCGATCTCGATGGCAACGGGCATTGCCGCATCTCATTCGAGGTTCGCCTTTGTCAGGTGACGCCCAGTTCCGCTGGCCGGGCGATGCAGTCGAGTCAGCAGGTTCCGCAGATACGGTCTGAAGAAGCTACGAAGGTCTGATGACTGCTTCGAGCGCGCGAGCAGCGTGACCGCAGGATCAGGACTGCAATTCTCGGAGAAAGACGGCCGACGTCGTCACTCGTTTGAGTAATGAAGCAATTGTCACGGTGTGCGCGTTACATATATCCGATATATGTTCAGCGGCAGCCGGTCCAAAGGCAAACTCGGTCCGGCACCATCACCGACGCACCACGAAATAACATTCATGATCAGTCCGAACCCGCAGCTGGGACGTCTCAGCTTCCACCTGCAGAGCGGCCTCGTGCGCTCCTGGGCCGGTCCCTGTGCACGGTAATCTGAGAACGGCACCAGCTGACTTCCTCGCAGGCGGCGGGGAAATGTCGGCCCTCATGCAAAGCTTCGAATGGGCCAGCACGTCCATGGGGCCCATGGACAGGTGGCCTCAAAGCTTGAGAACCACCATCAGCATCATGCTGCGTTCGCCGATCCCTATGGTTCTCCTCTGGGGGTCGGATGGGATCATGATCTACAACGATGCCTACACGATCTTTGCCGGCAGGCGGCACCCGCGCCTCCTCGGCTCCAAGGTTCTGGAGGGCTGGGCGGAGGTTGCGGATTTCAACGCCAACGTGATGCGGGTCGGCATGGCGGGCGGCACGCTCTCCTACCAGGATCAGGAGCTCACACTTTATCGCAACAACGTTCCCGAACAGGTCTGGATGAACCTGGACTACAGCCCGGTCATCGATGAAACCGGCAAGCCCGGCGGGGTTCTCGCCATCGTCGTGGAAACGACGGAGCGGGTGCTCGCGGAGCGCCGGATGATCGCGGAAAAGGATCGTCTTCGCGAACTCTTCCACCAGGCGCCCGGCTTCATGGTGATCTTCAACGGACCCAACCATGTTTTCGAGTTGGCCAACGAGGCTTATTACCAATTGGTCGGCCGCCGCGAGATCGTCGGCAAACCGGTCGCGGAGGCGCTGCCGGAGATTGCCGACCAGGGCTTCGAGCAGCTCCTCGACCAAGTCTACCAAACGCAGGAGCCTTTCGTCGGCCGCAGCCTCTCGGTTTTTCTACAGCGCGATCCCTCCAAGGAAGCTGAGCAGCGCTTCGTCGATTTCGTCTACCAGCCGATCCGCGACGGCAACGGTCAGATCACCGGCATCTTCGCCGAGGGCAGCGATGTCACGGAGCGCATTCGCTCGGAGGAGCATCAGCGGCTTCTGCTCAACGAGCTGAACCATAGGGTCAAGAACACTCTCGCGACAGTGCAATCCATCGCTTCCCAAACCCTGCGCACGGCAGGCTCGACGCAAGCGGCCAAGGAGGCCATCGAGTCGCGCCTGTTCGCGCTCTCGCGCGCCCATGACGTGCTCACGCGCGAGAATTGGGACGGAGCCTGGATCAGGGAGGTCGTCAGCCACGCGATGCAGCCCTTTCAGACGGCGGGCCACAACCGCATCCACTACCATGGAGACGAAATCAGGCTGCCACCCAACACGACCCTGGCCCTTGCCATGGCGCTCCAGGAACTTGCAACCAACGCCGTCAAGTACGGCGCGTTATCGAACGAGACGGGCAAGGTTGAAATCAACTGGCGCGTGGACCACACGCGGGAGGTGCCTCACATCGTCTTGAGATGGGAGGAGAAAGGCGGCCCCTCCGTCACGCCGCCCAAGCGCCGCGGTTTCGGCACGCGCCTCGTCGAGCGCAGCCTGGCCCAAGGACAGCTCGCGGGCGAGGCGAAGATCGATTTCGCTCCGGATGGTGTGGTGTGCACCATCGACGCGCCGCTCAAGGTGGAGAGCGGGGAGACGACTTAAGCCGGCTTTCGCCTCCCTCAAAGCCCTCAGGATGAGGATTGTGGGTATGAAGCCGCGCAACAAAAAGGCCGCCCGAAGGCGGCCTTTTCCATTTTCACGAGATCGACGCTTACGCCGCCTGCTTCTTCGACTTCAGCAGGCCGCGATTGGCCATGGCTTCGGCGATCTGGATCGCGTTCAGCGCGGCGCCCTTGCGCAGGTTGTCGGAGACGCACCAGAAGGACAGGCCGTTCTCGACCGTGATGTCCTCGCGGATGCGGGAGATGTAGGTGGCGTCCTCGCCGGCGGCCTCGTGAGGCGTGATGTAGCCGCCGGGCTCGCGCTTATCGATCACGAGAACGCCGGGAGCCGCGCGCAGGATGTCGCGGGCCTCGTCCGCCGTGATCGGCTTCTCGAATTCCACGTTCACCGCTTCCGAGTGGCTGATGAAGACCGGCACGCGCACGCAGGTGGCGGTGAGCTTGATCTTCGGGTCGAGGATCTTCTTGGTCTCGACCATCATCTTCCACTCTTCCTTCGTGTACCCGTCCTCCATGAACACGTCGATCTGGGGGATCAGGTTGAAGGCGATGCGCTTGGGGAACTTCTTCTCCTGCACATCCTGGAGCGAGTAGAGCGCCTTGGTCTGGCGGTCGAGTTCGTCCATGCCGTCCTTGCCCGCGCCGGAAACCGACTGGTAGGTGGCGACGACCACGCGCTTGATGGTGGCGGCGTCGTGAAGAGGCTTCAACGCCACGACAAGCTGGGCCGTGGAGCAGTTCGGGTTCGCGACGATGCCCTTCTTGATCTCGCGCAAAGCCTCGGCATTCACCTCCGGCACCACCAGCGGCACCTCCGGGTCGTAGCGCCAGGCCGAGGAATTATCGATCACCACCGCGCCTTGCGCCGCGATCTTGGGCGACCATTCCTTCGAGACCTCGCCGCCCGCCGACATGAGACAGATGTCGATGTCGGAAAAATCGTAAGTGTCCAGGGTCTTCGTCTTCAGGATCTTGTCGCCGAAAGAGACTTCCGTTCCCTGGCTGCGGCGGGAAGCAAGCGCCACCACCTCATCGGCCGGGAAAGCACGCTCGGCCAGGATGCTCAGCATCTCGCGGCCCACATTGCCGGTCGCACCCACGACGGCGATCTTGTAACCCATTGGACTTCTCCTGTTGTCGCTCTCCCCGGGAGATAAAAAGACCCTGTTCGGGTGTCGCCTCTCGCCCCGTGGGGAGAGAGAACCGGGGACGACGAGGCTTATTCGACCGTCGTTTTGACGGCCGTCGTGGCGGTTTTCGTTTTGCTCGTCGTGTGAGTGAGCAGCGCCATTTGCCTTCGTCCATTCGCAAGCCCGGTCGGGCTTCGATCAAGTCACCAACACACCAAAGGCCAGCTTTCGTCAAGGGTTCTCTTTGCGTGCTTTATATTTTCAGCCGTCTGTCAGAACGTCCGTCGAGAGGTTGAACCGGTAGAAAACCTTGTCTTTTTGCTCAGCCCCGAGCCGCTCGTAGAATACCCGTGCGCCCTGGTTGCTCGCCTCGGTGGTCAGATCGATGCGGGTCAAGCCCTGCTCCCGGGCATAGGCCGCAAGCCATTGCATCAAGGCCGCCCCGACCTCCTGCCCGCGCGCGCTGCTGTCCACGAAGAGCTCCTTCAGGAACAGCAGTCCCGTAAGCCTGAAGCCCGGCCTCAGGAGGGCGAAGCAGGCGAGACCCACGGCGCGTCCGTCGAGGAAGGCCAGGGCATAGCGCGTTCCTTCAGCCTCGCGCATGGAATGCTCCACCATGGCGATGGTCGGTGCGATGGGCCGGGCCACGTCCGGGCCGGCATAGTGAAGATCGACGGCCCGCACGAGGGCTGCGACATCGGCCGCATCCTTGAGATCGGCCAGCCGGACGACGGGAACGGGCATGAATCGCACCTGAGTCTGGAGAGGGCGGTAACCTTAGATTCACCTTGCTTAGCAAAACCTTTCGAAGGCTTGCTTCTGCTACGCTAGAACATGCTGGGTGATCCGATCAACGGATGTGAACAGCGCGATGGCGAGAGCCGGCTTGGCAGAGTGGGATGAGGAGGACGCGTTCGAGAGCGAGCGCCCGTCCCGTCATGCGCGCAAGCGGCGGCTTCCCTGGTTCCGTATGACCCTGATGTCGTCGCTCATCGTGGCGACGCTCGCCTATTTCGCCCCGCGCAAGGGCATCGACGAAAAGCCTGTGAGCCGCCAGGGCGTTCCGGTCTCGGTGCTGGTTGCGCCGGCTCCCATGTGGAACCCGCTCCCGCAGACGGCTGCGCTCTACGGCTTCGAGAAAAACGCCCTGCCCGTCACGGTCGAGGCGCGCCAGCATACGAACGGCGCCCGGGAGGACACCCTGATGCTCGGCCGCTTCGGCGAGGCGCGGCACGCGCGTGTCACCCTGCTGCAAGGCTCGACCGAGCCGGCCAGGAGCTTCTTCATCGACATCGTGCGCCGGGCGGCGCAAGCCGGCCTTGCGGTTTCGCGCAATGCCCAGAGCCGCATGGTCGCCACCAAGTTCGGGCCAGTGGAAGCGGCCCTCATCACGCTCACCGGGCCGCGCGAGCAGGATTGCCAGGCCTTCCGCTTCCCGCATAACGAAGCCGGGTTCGGGTTCGAGGGCTGGCTCTGCGGCTCGGCTGCGGCACACGTGGACGAGGTGCAGCTGACCTGCTTCATCGACGGACTGACACTTTCGGGCGCGGGAAGCCCTTCCGTGAAGGCGGTGTTCGCCCGTGCAGAGGGCAACCGCATCGAGGCCTGCGGATCGGCGGCGCGCACGGCGTCGATCGGCCCTAAGCCTCCGCCACGACCGTAATCGCCACCTTATGCATGACGTTGCAGCCATAGCCGTTGGGATTCCAGTTGGCGGCATGGAATGGCTGCGCTCTTCCCTCCGAGTCGATGGCGCGGGCAAAGATCTCGTAATAGCCCTCGCCTTTCAGCGGGATTTCCACGCACCAGCGCACCCAGTCATAGCGATTGCGCGGTGACGTCATAGTGGCGGGAAGCCAGGTCGCGCCGCCGTCGATGGTGCAATCCACACGCACCACTTCGTCGTCGCCCGCCCAGGCCGCGCCGCGCACCTCGATGCTCATCGTGCCCGCAGCAAATCCGGTGCCGTCAGCGGGAGCGGTGATGATGCTGCGCACGGGCATCGATTCCAGCACGCGCAGTTCCACGCCCTCCGCATCCGCCCCGGGCGGCAGCGGGCGAACGGGCATCCGGTAGGACAGGCCCGTCATGCCGGGGCCGTCATGCTCCCGGTCGCGGATCCAGATCCGCTTCAGCCATTTCTGGCTSAGCGAGCCGGGCCAGCCCGGCACCACGAGGCGCAAAGGCCCGCCATGGATAAACGGCAGCGGCTCGCCATTCATGGCCCAGGCCAGCAGCGTATGTTCTTCGAGCGCCTTGGCGATGGGCACGCCGCGCGACATGGCTTGATGCTCGCGGCTTCCATTCTTGTCGGGGTCGGCCCCGTAATGCCCCGTGAACAGGGCGCTGGGTTTGAGGCCTGCTTCCTCCAGCACGTCTTTCAGCGAGACACCCGTCCATTCCGCGCAGCCGACGCCGCCATGGGTCCAGGGATTGCCCTCGGCCTTGGGCTCGAAGAACGAGCGTCCGTTGCCGCCGCATTCGAGCACCATGCGAAAATTCTTCGGCCGAAAGCCGTTCTTCAAATCCGTAAGCGACAGATCGAGCGCCCGCTCCACCTCGCCATCGACGGTAAAGCGCCACTCTTCCGGCATTTCGACCTTCTCGGGCAGAAGGCCGTTGTTGCGGACGAAGAAGCGCGAGATCGGTGTTGTCTCGTCATCAAGGAGAGATTCCGGCGTCTCGGCGACGAGCGGCTTATCGCCCAGAAGGGTCAACCCTTCCTTGCCGAAGAGATCGAAAGGCGGTTTCGCATGCTTCTGCACTGTCGATTGTCCTCTGCGATCCAGGTCACTCTTTGGGAGCACTCTACGATGGGAAGGAACCATTTCAAGCAGGTTGCCTTGTTCTAGTGGTTCCTGAGTTTCTTGAAAGCCGGTGCCCGGCCGATAGGCTGCGCCCAATCTGGAGATTTCACCATGCGCCGCTTCGCTCTCGTCGGCTTGGCTTCGCTGGCTTCGATCACCGCTTTCAGCGTGGTGGCCGAGGCGCAGACGCGAGACCGACCCCTCACGTTCCGCGTTCAGCCCCGCAGCTTCCTCGATCCCGGCAATGTCGTAGCACCGGATTCGATCAATCCAGGCGTTACGGGTTACGGGCAAACACAAGCCTATCTGCTCAGCCCACCCTATGCTCCAAACGGCGAGCGCTTCGGCATGGGGCGACTGCCCGATCCGATTACCAACGGCCCCTTCGTCGGCTCACGCAATCCCTTCCCGCCTTTCGGCGTTCCGGATGTGGAATCCACCGGTTCGATCCGCTGATACCAGCCTTCAACGAAAAAGCCCCGGCATGATGGCCGGGGCTTTTTTTGATGGTCGAATGGAAATCTTACGACTGAGCCTCGAGCTCCTTGACGATCGCGTCGCCCACATCCTGCGTGCCGACGGCGTTCGCGCCGGGGGCCGCGATGTCCTTGGTGCGCGTGCCGGAGGCGAGCACGTTGGCGATGGCCTTGTCCAGGCGATCCGCCTCGTCGAGGAGGCCGAAGGAATAGCGCAGGGCCATGCCGAAGGAGCCGATCATGGCAATGGGGTTCGCAAGGCCCTTGCCGGCGATGTCGGGCGCGGAGCCGTGCACGGGCTCGTAGAGCGCCTTGCGCTTGCCGGTGGCGGGATCTTCCGCACCGAGCGAGGCGGAGGGCAGCATGCCGAGCGAGCCGGTGAGCATGGCGGCGATGTCGGAGAGAATGTCGCCGAACAGGTTATCGGTGACGATCACGTCGAACTGCTTCGGGTAGCGCACGAGCTGCATGGCGCAGTTGTCGGCAAGCACGTGCTCCAGCTCCACATCGGAGAACTCCGCGTTGTGGATGCGGGTCACGACCTGGCGCCAGAACACGCCGGTCTTCATCACGTTGAATTTCTCGGCCGACGAGACCTTGTTGCGGCGCTTCTTGGCGAGGTCGAAGGCGACGCGGGCGATACGCTCGACTTCATGCGTGTGATAAACCTGCGTATCGACAGCGCGCTGCGAGCCGTCCTCCAGGGTCACGATCTCCTTCGGCTCGCCGAAATAGACGCCGCCGGTGAGCTCGCGCACGATCATGATGTCGAGGCCTTCCACCACCTCGCGCTTGAGCGAGGAGGCATCGGCGAGCGCCGGATAGCAGATCGCCGGGCGCAGATTGGCGAAGAGGCCGAGATCCTTGCGCAGGCGCAGCAGGCCGGCTTCCGGGCGCACCGCGTAAGGCACGCTGTCCCACTTCGCGCCGCCGACAGCGCCGAAGAGCACCGCATCGGCCGCCTGAGCGCGGCCCATGGCTGCTTCAGAGATGGCCTTGCCGTGGGCATCATAGGCCGAGCCGCCGACGAGGTCCGTCTCGGTCTCGAAGCCGACGCCGCGCTTGCGGAACCAGCCGACAATCTTCTCGACCTCACGCATGACCTCCGGACCGATGCCGTCGCCGGGGAGAAGGAGAAGCTTGTGCGTTGCCATGAGAAGGACCCTTGTCGTGCGGTGATGAAAAATCCACGGCTCTTAAAAAGCCGAATGCGCCGCTTGGCAAGCGTTTGTCGCGTTGGCCTGGTGCATCGTGCGAAAAAGTGGACCCGGTTTTTCGGTCGAACGATGCGCCAGCTTAAACTTGAGCATCGGATGGTTCCCAAAAGTGCAAATCCACTTTTGGGTCCAAATGCTCTAGGCGAACACCCTTACTCCTCCCCCGACCGCCGGTCTTTCGAGGTCCTGACCACCGTGACCGAGCAAGGCGCCTGCGCCACCACCTGGGACGACACGCTGCCGAGATAGCGCCTGAGCGCCGAGGAGGCGCGGGCGCCGATGACGATGTGGTCCACGTTGTTGTGGCGGGCATAATCGACGAGGGCCGCCGCCGGGTCCGGGGCTTCGAGCACGCTGTAGGTGATGCGCTCGGCCGGGATATCGAGGCTCGCGCCCCAGTGGCGGAGGTGGATCAGCCGCTGCACATGCAGGCTCCTTCCCTCCTCGTCCTCCAGGACATCGATGGCGATGCGCGAGGTTTTCAGAACGTTGAGGCAGGCGACGCGGGCGCCGCTCTCCAATGCCAGAATACGCTGGACCATGGCCTTGATCGCCTCCGCCAGATCCTCGGCTCCGGGCGAGAGATCGATGGCGACGAGGAGGATCGGCGCACGGGCGAGCTGGCCCGCGATGTTCGGGTTCTCCAGCGGCTGGGCTTTGCGCGCCTTGAGCCAGCGCCGAAAGGTTTCTATGCCTCCGCTGCGCTCCAGGCGCTCGGCCCGCTCCGTCAGCACAACCTGATCGGGATGTTCGAGATCGAGCGCCAGCTGGGCCGCCGTAGCGTAACGATCTTCCGGGTTCACCTCCAGGCAGCGCAGAATGACCTCCTGCAGCCAGGGCGGGCAATCCGGGTTCTTCGCCCGTGGCGGCACCGGCCGCTGCCAGAGACGGCGGCGGATCTGGCCGCCTTTGGGCGTGCCGAAGGGCCGCTCGCCGGTGACGAAGAAATACAGCATCACGCCGAGCGCGAAGAGATCGCTGCGTGGATCGCACCGATCCTCCAGCACCTGCTCGGGCGCCATGTAGGGCGTGGTGCCGAAGGGCTCGCGGAATTCCTCGGCTAAAAGATCCGGCAATTGCTCATGGCGCGCGAAGCCGTAATCGATGAGCACCGCCTCGCCGGTCTCGCGGAACATGATGTTGCTCGGCTTCACGTCGAGATGGATGACGTGCTGGCGATGCAGGTCGTGCAGCGCATGCGCCACCTTCGCACCGATGGCGACCACTTCTGGCCAGGGCAGCGGCACGTCCTCAAGCCGCGCTTTCAGCGATGCGCCGGGAATGCGCTCCATGACGAGATAGGCCTGCGGCTCCAGCGGCCCTGTCGCGATGAAGCGCGGCACATGCGGGCCGGTGAGGCGCGGCATAATCATCTGCTCGGTCTCGAAACAGACGATGGGCAGCGGATCGTCGCTGTCGATGAGCATGGGGAATTTCATCACAAGCGATGTCGCGTCATCTTCGCGGCTCACCGCCCAGATCTGCGCCATGCCGCCGGTCGCCAGATGCTCCTGGAGTACAAAACCGTCGATTACCATGCCGGGAGAAAGGCGAAGACGCATCTAGTGTCCCTGCTCCAGACGCAGCGCGAGTTTTTCGGGCAGGCCCGCCTCACGCACTTTTCGCGCGGCTTTTGCCGTGTCGTAGGGCACACGCAGGTAACGCAGTTGCTGGCGCGCATCGTCGAAGACCGCGTAATTCGCAGCCGGAACGCCATCGCGCGGCTGGCCCACCGCCCCGATCACCGCAAGCCATGTGCGGGTCGCAAGCAGCGGGATCTCGCTGTTGATCACGGGCGTGAAGGTGCCGACCTTCGCGGTGGTGCTCATGTGATAGAGCATGGGCACATGCACATGGCCGCAGAAGGTGATGTGCGCATCGACCAGATTGAAATGGCGCACCGCCTCGCCCAAGCCCGAAATGTAATCCCAATCCCTCGGCGCGTAGCCGTTGGCGTGGGTGTAGAGAACGCTCCCCTCCTCATGGATGAGGGGAAGGTTTGCCAGAAAATTGCGCTGCCCCAGGCCGAGCTGCCCGCGCGTCCAGCGGATCGCTTCCTGCGCGATCGGGTTCATGTTCGCATCCGAACCGTCGATGGCCGCATCGTGGTTGCCGAGCAGCGCGACGGCGCCCTCGTTCACGAGAGAGCCCACCGTATCGACCACCCAGGCGGGATCGGCGCCATAGCCCACGTAATCGCCGAGAAGAATGAAGCGGTCGACGCCGAGGAGGCGCGCATGATCGAGGCAGGCCGAAAAGGCCTCGCGGTTGCCATGGATATCGGTGAAGAGCGCAATCAACATGGCCGCACTACACTCCCAAACCCGGGCTTGCTGCAACCTTTTCCTTCAGCGGCAATGAGGATGATCTCAGGCGGGGCGGCGCGTCAGCAGCAGCGCAATCCCGAAGCCGATCATGGTGCCGCCCGATATCCGGTTGAGCCAGCCGAAGACGGGCCGGTTGCGGCTGAGGCGATTCAGGTGCTGGCCGACCTGCGCATAGAAGAACACGGCCACCACTTCGAGCACGAGAAACACCGCGCCCATGGTCGCAAAACTCGACCAGTACGAACCGGGCTCGATGAATTGCGGGAAGAAGGCCGTGAAGATGAGAATGGCCTTCGGGTTGCCGATGGCGGTCCAGAATTCCTGCAACACGAGCGCCTTCAAGGGCCGCCGGGGCGCGGCCTCAGCCGAGGGCGTCGCAGCGCCGCCAGAGCGGAGGATCTTGATGCCGAGAAAGACGAGATAGGCGGCGCCCGCCCATTTGAGAACTGTGAAGGCCATCTCGGAAGCGGCAAGCACGGCGCCGACGCCGAGTGCCGTGAGCGCAATCATGACGGCGAACGCCACCAGCCGCCCGCTTGAAGCCAACACGGCGGTCCGGACCCCGTCCTGCAATCCATACGTGAGGGAAAGCAGGTTGTTGGGCCCGAACGCCAGGTTCAGGGCAAAGCACGCCGGGACGAAGAGAAGAAGCGTGCTCCAGGTCATGACGGATTATCCGCGCAGGGCTTCCAGCACCTTGCCGCCGGGGCGGCCGCGCGGTTCGAGGCCGATGCGGCGCTCCACGTCCTTGATGGCTTCGCGGGTCTTGGACCCGATGCGGCCATCCGGCTCGCCCACATCGTAGCCGCGGGCGGTGAGCAGCTGCTGCAGCTCGCGGCGCTGGGCGCGGGACAGGGGCGGATCGTCCGTCGGCCATGCGGTTTGAATGCCGGGCTGGCCTTTCAGGCGGTCGCCGAGCAGCGCGATGGCAAGGCCATAGGATTCGGCGGCGTTGTAGGAATAGACCGCATCGAAGTTCTTCGTGACGATGAAGGCCGGGCCGTTGATGCCCGCCGGAATGATGATGCCGGCGGCGTAATTGCCCTGAAGCGGACGCCCGTCGACCCGGGTCACGCCCATGGCGGCCCAGGAGGCGAGCGGCTTCTTGTTCTTGCGTCCGGCAAGACCCGCGCTGAAGTTCGAAGGCAGGCGCACTTCGTAGCCCCAGGGAAGGCCATTCACCCAGCCGGCCTTCTTCAGGAAGTTGGCGGTGGAATGAAGCGCATCCGGCACGGACGCCATGATGTCCCGGCGTCCGTCGCCGTCACCATCGACCGCAAGGCGCTGGAAGGTGGAGGGCATGAACTGGGTATGGCCGAAGGCGCCAGCCCAGGAGCCGCGAAGGTTCGCCGGGTTGATATCCCCGTCCTGCACGATCTTGAGCGTCGCCATGAGCTCGCCCTTGAAGTATTCGTTGCGACGCGGGGCGTAGCAGACGAGCGTCGTGAGCGACTGCACCAGGGAGCGCCCGCCGATATCCTTGCCGAAATTGGACTCGACGCCCCACACGCCCGCAATCGCATGGCGGTCGACGCCGAAGCGGGCTTCTGCTGCGGCAAGCGCCTGACCCCATTGGCGCGTGGCGGTCCGGCCGTCCTGCACCCGCTCCTCGTCCACTAGAGCCGACAGGTAGTCCCAGATCGCCGTCTTGAACTCCGGTTGGTTATTCATGAGGTCGAGGATCGTCAGATCCGGCTCGACGCCGCGCGTCGCGACATCGAAAGCTTGGCCCGAAATGCCCTTGGCGGCAGCCTGACTGCGCAGGCTCGAAAGGCACGAGCGGAAATCGCCTTGAGCGGAAGCCGATGCGGCCGCCGCGATAGCAAGAAGACTGAGGAGCGCGGGAACAATGATGCGTTTCATGCCTGCGACCTTGCAGGCAATTTGGTTAATCTTATGGTAACGCGGCCGCTCCTCACGGATTCGTTAGGTGGAAGTCGCACGACTTACCTCTTCCGCTTCAGCCAAGTTCAGGATCGGGCAGGTCCGTCTGAATCCAGCGGTCGCTGACGTGGATATCGGTGGTCTCAAGCGTGCCAGGGCCAAGATTCTTGAACTTATGCGGCACCCCGGCCGGCCCGAAGACGACCTGCCCCGCCTCGCATTCGAACTTTTCGCTGCCGACCGTGAAAAGCGCCCGCCCCTGGCGAACAATGAAGATCTCGTCATAGGGATGAACATGCCATTTCGGCCCGACGCCGACTTCCTCCGTGGCATAAAATAGCACCGTGACACCGGTGCCGAATTGATGCCCTTCGACCCGGCCCTTCCACAGCGTGGGGTGAGAGGCCCAATCGGCGCGGTTGAGGATCGGGGCCCTTTTCTCTGTCATGGATCATCCGGGTCGGGGAGCGAGGAATGGAGGAGATCGTCCTCATTGCGGGCCGGTTTTGCAAGCGGGATTTAGTTTGGATCTTAGAAGGTGGCGCGAGCGGTGAGAAATGCCTGCATGTCATGGCCGGGCCTGTTGTCCCGGCCATCCCGATCGGAAGAGCGCGACACCTCAAGCCATCGGGATCACCTGCACAGGGCCTGTGATGACGTAGGAGGGTAACGCTAAGGTTGTTCAACACAGGCCGAGAAGATGCGCGGCCAAGCTCTTCGAGACTCTCCCTTTTCCGCCTTTTCCTTGACTCCATCCCCCCTTTCCTCTATCGCCTGCCCTCAAATCTGTAGAGCGAGCCCTTATAAGCCGCCGCCCAGCCCGAGAGGCTGGAGGTCAACGTCCGACAGCGCGATGCGCCCTCGGGCGCGCTTTCATTTGGCTTTCTCTGCGCCGTCGGGGCCGCGTCAGCGTGGCCGTGACGAAACAGGATGAACGGATGTCGAAAGACACATTGCGCATAGAGGATGCGGTCAACGAGACCTGCCCGTGGTCGGGAAAGCCGATCGCGGCGGATTCGCTCACCCTCTATCGCGGCGAAGTGGTCGGCTTCTGCAATCCCGGATGCCGCGACAAGTTCGAGGCGGCCGTCAATCAGTTTGAAAAGGCCATCGCGGATCGCGATGTACCACTCATTGCAAAAGGAATTGAGTGATCATGTTCGAAGGCCTTTCCGATAAACTTTCCAACATCCTGAATTCCCTCACGCGCCGTGGCGCGCTGACGGAAGAGGATGTGAACGCGGCCCTGCGCGAAGTCCGCCGCGCGCTGCTCGAAGCCGACGTTGCGCTCGAGGTCGTGCGTTCGTTCACGGACAAGGTGCGCGCCCGCGCCGTCGGCGCCGAGGTCGTGAAATCGGTTTCTCCCGGCCAGCAGGTGGTGAAGATCGTCCACGACCAGCTCGTGGAAATGCTGGGCTCGAACGCGGAGGTGATCAGCCTTAACGCGGTTCCGCCCGTCGGCATCCTGATGGTGGGCTTGCAGGGTTCGGGTAAGACGACCACCACCGCCAAGATCGCCAAGCGCCTCACCGACCGCGAGAACCGCAAGGTTCTCATGGCTTCGCTCGATACGCGCCGTCCGGCAGCGATGGAGCAGCTCGCTATTCTCGGCAAGCAGGTGGGCGTGGACACGCTGCCCATCGTAGCGGGCCAGACGGCCGTGCAGATCGCGCGGCGCGCCATGGAGGCCGCGCGTCTCGGCGGCTACGACGTGGTGATGCTCGACACGGCGGGCCGCGTGACGGTCGATGAGGCTCTCATGGTGGAGGCCGCCGACGTGCGCGCCGCCACCAACCCGCACGAGGTTCTGCTCGTCGCCGATGCGCTCACCGGCCAGGACGCGGTCAACACCGCGCGCGCTTTCGATGAGCGCCTCGGCGTCACCGGTATCGTGCTGACCCGTATGGATGGCGATGCGCGCGGTGGTGCCTCGCTTTCCATGCGCGCCGTCACCGGCAAGCCGATCAAGCTCATCGGTACGGGCGAAAAGGTCGATGCGCTGGAGGAGTTCCACCCCTCGCGCGTCGCCAACCGCATCCTCGGCATGGGCGATATCGTCTCCCTCGTGGAGAAGGCGGCTGAGAATTTCGACGCCGCGCAGGCCCAGCGCATGGCCGAGAAGATGCGCAAGGGCAAGTTCGATCTGGAAGACCTGCGCGATCAGCTCTCCCAGATGGAAAAGCTCGGTGGTCTCGGCGGCCTGATGAGCATGATGCCCGGCGTCGCCAAGATGAAGTCGCAGCTTGAGAACGCCAATCTCGACGACCGGGTCATCAAGCGCCAGCGCGCCATCATCGATTCCATGACGCCTGGTGAACGCCGCAATCCGGACATCCTGAAAGCCTCGCGTAAGAAGCGCATCGCGGCGGGCTCCGGCGCGAAGGTCGAGGACATCAACAAGCTCCTGAAGATGCACCGCCAAATGGCCGACGTCATGAAGATGATGGGCGGCGGCAAGGGCAAGGGCATGGCCGGCGCGCTCGGCAAGATGTTCGGCATCGGCGGTGGCGGAATGCCCCAGCCGACGCCGGAGCAGATCGAGGCGATGCAGAAGCAGATGGGCGGCAAGCTCCCCGATTTCCCCGGCGGTGCGGGCGGCGCTTTGCCTCCCATGCCGAAGGGGCTTGGTGGTCCGGGCCTGCCGGGTCTCGGTGCGAAGATTCCCGGTCTTCCGGGCGTCGGCGGTTTCCCATTCGGGAAGAAGAAATAGGTTTCGTCGTTTCGGGTTGATCTGAAACGGCACAAGGTTTGATCACAGGACACTAAAAGGAGTTCCCCATGTCCCTGAAGATCCGTCTCACCCGTGGTGGTGCGAAGAAGCGTCCCTACTACCGCATCGTCGTTGCCGATTCGCGCTCCCCGCGCGACGGCCGTTTCATCGAGAAGGTCGGCACCTACGACCCGATGAAGCCGAAGGATGATGCCGGTCGCGTGAATCTCGATATCGAGAAGATCCAGGCTTGGCTCGCCAAGGGCGCCCAGCCGACCGACCGCGTCCTGCGCTTCCTCGATGCCGCTGGCCTCCTGAAGCGTACGGCTCGCAGCAACCCGCAGAAGGCCGTCCCGGGCAAGAAGGCCCAGGAGCGCGCTGACGCGAAGGCTGCTGCCGCCGCTGCTCCGGCTGGCGAAGGCGAGGCTGCGTAAGCACCATGACAAGGGGGCGCAACCCATCCTCCCCTAGAGGGGGAGGGTCGACGCTGCGTGAGCAGCGGCGGAGTGGGGTGGAAACACCCCGTTCTGCAAGGTCGCGCTCCCATCCTACCCCGGACCTGCGGTCCGATCCTCCCTCACGCAAGTCGGATGTTTCCGATTTGCGTCAGGATAAACGGGTATCGGGAACACCCGATATCCGAGAGGAGGATAAAAGGTGGTTCAAAGACAACCTCGTCCTCGTGGGCGAGTTCGGTCGCGCCCATGGCCTCAAGGGCGAGGTGCGGCTGAAATCGCATACCGGCGATCCACAGGCGATTGCCGATTACAAGCCGCTGATCGCATCGAACGGCAAAACCTATTCTCTTAAAACTGCGCGCACTGCTCCCGGCGGCGCGCCCGATATGCTGATCGCCATTGTCGATGGGGTGACCACGCGCGAGGCCTCCGAGGCTCTCAACCGTGTGCAGCTTTACATGGACCGCGACAAGCTTCCGCCGCCCGACGAGGAAGACGAGTTTCTTCTGGCGGATCTGATCGGTCTTTCCGTGCTGAACGAAGCCGGCGAGATCATCGGCACCATTGTCGCTGTTCCCAATTACGGCGGCGGCGATCTTCTTGAAATCGCGCCCGCGCTCAAAGGGCCAACGGCGCTTCTGCCATTCACCAGGGCCTTTGTTCCGACGGTCGACATCGCAGGCAAGCGCGTGATCGCAGCGCTGCCGGACGATTTCTTCGAGATCGGCAAACCCGAACCCGGCGAGGATTGCGCGTGAGCTTCTCCGCCACCATCCTCACGCTTTATCCCGATATGTTTCCAGGACCGCTCGGCATGTCGCTTTCGGGCGATGCGTTATCGCGCGGCGTGTGGTCGTTGGAAGCCCGAAACATCCGCGATCACGGCCTCGGCCGCCACCGCACCGTGGACGATACGCCGGCAGGCGGCGGCCCCGGCATGGTGATCCGCTGCGACGTGCTGGCTGCCGCTATCGATGATGCTTTGCCTGCTGAAGATCCCCGTCCGAAACTGCTCATGAGCCCGCGCGGCAAGCCGCTCACTCAAAGTTACGTGCGCGAGCTCGCGGCTGGCCCCGGTGTCGTCATCGTCTGCGGACGCTTCGAGGGCGTGGACGAGCGCGTCATCGAGGCGCGCGGTTTGCAAGAGGTTTCCATCGGAGATTACGTGCTCTCCGGCGGCGAGATGGCGGCGATGATCGTGCTCGATTCATGCGTGCGCCTGCTCCCCGGCGTCATGGGCAAGGAGGCCTCCGGCACCGAGGAGAGCTTCGAGACGAACCGCCTCGAATACCCGCATTACACGCGGCCCCGCGAATGGGAGGGTCGCACCATTCCCGAGGTTCTGCTCAACGGCAACCACGCTCATATCGAGCGCTGGCGGCGTGAGGAATCCGAGCGGATCACGCGGGAGAGACGGCCGGATTTGCTGAAATGAATGACGACAAGCTCCTTCTCATCAAGAAGGCTTTCGATGGTGAGGCCGAACTCAATCTGGCGCAAGCCAGAGCCCTCCTTGCAGAGGAGATTGCCGAGGCACAGGGAAGCTGGGGCACGCCTGTCGCCCTGAAAGCCCTCGCCTTTTTGCTCTACAAGAACGGCGCGCTTGACGATGTGCCGCTCATCTGGTGCGCCAAGACGAGCAATTTCGATTGTTTTTCGAGCCTTGACGTGGAGCTTCTGGCGGGAGCCGGCCCCGAGCCCACCATTGCCTATCTGGAGAGCCAGTCCCTCCAGGCGCTCCCTGTCGTGGAGCATAGCGGGCAGAGCTGGACGGTGGTGGCTTATATGAAAGCCTGCCTTCAGTCAGGCGATTTCGCGCGGCGCGATTCCGGCTATATCGAGAGTGTCGAGGACGAGATACGGGACAATTTCGACGATCTCGGCCTTTGATGGGTATCCTGCCCGTATCGAGAGGAAAGGACCCTCTCCAATACGCTCGACAACCCCTCAAAACTCCTGTATAGGCGCGGCCTTAACTTAAAACAGGACGCCGAAATCCAGCGGGCTTGGGCAACCAAGACCTTGCAACGGCAGGAGTAAGACATGAACCTCATTCAGCAGATCGAGCAAGAGCAGATTGCCAAGCTCGGCAAGACCATTCCCGATTTCCAGCCCGGCGATACCCTCATCGTCAACGTGAAGGTGAAGGAAGGCGAGCGCTCCCGCGTGCAGGCCTATGAAGGCGTCTGCATCGCCCGTTCCGGCGGCGGCATCCAGGAGAGCTTCACGGTTCGCAAGATTTCCTACGGTGAAGGCGTGGAGCGTGTGTTCCCGGTCTATTCGCCGAACGTCGAGTCCATCAAGGTCGTGCGCCGTGGCGCCGTCCGTCGCGCCAAGCTGTACTACCTGCGCGACCGTCGCGGTAAGTCGGCCCGTATCGCCGAGCGCGCCGACCGCCAGGACAAGAACAAGACCCCGGCCGCTGCCGAGTAAGTCTCGTTTCCAGTTCTTGGATTTTTCGAAAAGCGCGGTCGAAAGCCGCGCTTTTTGTTTATGGGCATAAGCTTCGCTGATCGTCGCATCGTCCGGAATAAGTGGGTCCGGTTTTCCGCTAAGGCGATGCGCTGGTTGAGAAAATGGGCATCGGATTAATCCCAAGAGTGCAAATCCACTTTTGGATCCGATCCTCAGCGCAGAAAAATTTAATTGCGCGTTTTGCTCTTTCAGCTATGCGATACTTTCAAAGCGCTGCGCCTTTGGGACACCTTTTCCCCGAAGGCTGAAGACGCTAAACACGACATTCCTTGACTATCGATGGAAGAGAAAAATGGCTAACCCGCGCACGCTCTATGACAAGATCTGGGACGACCACGTCGTCGATCAGCAGGCTGACGGGACGTGCCTTCTCTATATCGACCGCCACCTCGTCCACGAGGTCACCAGCCCCCAGGCCTTCGAGGGCCTGCGCATGACGGGCCGCAAGGTGCGCCAGCCGGGCAAGACCCTGGCCGTGGTGGATCACAACGTGCCGACCTCCGACCGCTCGGAAGGCATCGCGGACCCTGAATCCGCGCTCCAGGTGGCGACTTTGGCCGAAAACGCCAAGGAATTCGGCGTCGAATACTACAACGAACTCGATAGCCGCCAGGGCATCGTGCACGTGGTGGGGCCCGAGCAGGGCTTCACGCTGCCCGGCATGACCATCGTGTGCGGCGACAGCCACACCTCGACCCATGGCGCCTTCGGCGCGCTGGCCCACGGCATCGGCACGTCGGAAGTGGAGCACGTGCTCGCTACGCAGACGCTGATCCAGAAGAAGGCCAAGAACATGCGCGTGACCGTGGACGGGCAGCTGCCTGCCGGCGTCACCGCGAAGGACATCACGCTCGCCATCATCGGCGAGATCGGCACCGCCGGCGGCACCGGCCACGTGATCGAGTATGCCGGCGAGGCGATCCGCGCGCTCTCCATGGAAGGCCGCATGACGGTCTGCAACATGTCGATCGAGGGCGGCGCCCGCGCGGGCATGGTAGCTCCCGACGAGAAGACCTATGCTTACCTGAAGGACCGCCCCAAGGCGCCGAAGGGCGAGGCCTGGGAAGCGGCCCTGCGCTATTGGGATACGCTACGCACAGAGCAGGGCGCGTTCTTCGACACCGAAGTGCGTCTCGACGCCGCCAACCTGCCACCCATCGTGACCTGGGGCACGAGCCCTGAGGATGTGATCTCGGTGGCGGGCGCGGTGCCGAATCCGGACGAGATTCCGGAAGAGAACAAGCGCCTCTCCAAGTGGCGCGCGCTCGAATATATGGGCCTGAAGCCCGGCCAGAAGATCACCGACATCACGCTCGACCGCGTCTTCATCGGCTCCTGCACCAATGGCCGCATCGAGGATCTGCGCGCCGTTGCCAAGGTGGTCGAGGGCAAGCACGTGCACGAGGCCGTCAACGCCATGATCGTGCCCGGCTCAGGCATCGTGAAGATGCAGGCCGAGGCTGAAGGCCTCGACAAGATCTTCAGGGCCGCCGGCTTCGACTGGCGCGAACCCGGCTGCTCCATGTGCTTGGCCATGAACGCGGACCGTCTCGCCCCCGGCGAGCGCTGCGCCTCCACCTCGAACCGCAATTTCGAGGGCCGCCAGGGCTTCAAGGGCCGCACCCACCTCGTCTCCCCCGCCATGGCGGCAGCGGCGGCGATTGCGGGCCGGTTCGTGGACATTCGGACCTTTGGCTGATCTGATTTTCAGACCAAACAAAAAGGTGGCGGTTGATCCCAACCGCCACCTTTTTGATTTTAGATATGTGCGTGATTAGTCCACGTAGCGACGACCGCCTGCCACGACCTGACGGCACACTTCAACCGGGCGGCGAACCAGGACGCCGTTGCCACGAACGCGCTCACGATACTCCGTCCGGCAGACTGTGCGGGTGCGGGCGGGGCGTTCATAGCGGCGCTCGATGACGCGCTCGCGATAAGCGGGGCGGCTCTCGCCTACACTCACGCCGCCGGGGCCAATTCGAACATCGACGCCTTGGGCCGACGCAGCGCCGGCGCCGAGAGCCGTCAGTCCGGCTACAGCCAGAACTCCAAGAATCTTACGCATGTTGCCTCACAAAGGGTTGCCTCTTCGGGGGTGTTAACGGCAAAGGCCGGAAGGTGTTCCGTTTGTTGAACGCGCGACCGGGATTATGGTTGAGCAAGATTTAAGGGACGCCGGAGGGAGCCATGAACGAGGAAGAACGCCAGCGCGAGGCGCGCGAGGCCCTGGAGCGGGTCAGCCGGGATTCCGAAACCGCCGGCTCGTCGGCGCTCGCCCGCATGAGCCAGCGGGCGCAGGATCATTTTTCCGCTCGTGATGCCGAGGGCGCCTCTGAAGGGGGCGGTACGGACCCTATCGAACTATGGGGGCGGCGCATCGGGCGCGGGCTGTCGCTGGTGGGCGTGGTGGTTCTCGGCTTGTGGCTTCTGCTCCAGCTTAGGATCCTCTGAAACATGACCGATTGGGCCAATCTTCAAGCACCGTCGCTGGCGGATTTCGAGATTCTCGCACACGAGGCCTATGAGCGGCTGCCGCACGCATTCCGGCAGCTCTGCGAAGGCGTAGTGATCCGCGTCGTGGATTTTCCCGACGACGAAACCATGACCGAAATGGAATGCGAAACGCCCTTCGACCTGCTCGGCCTCTTTCGCGGCATCGGCCTCGCGCAAGGTGGCGGCATGATGCAGACCGGGCAGTTCCCCAACATGGTCTGGCTCTACCGCCGCCCGATCCTCGATTACTGGGCCGAGCACGAGGAGAGCCTGGGCAGTCTCGTCACCCACGTTCTGGTGCACGAGATCGGCCACCATTTCGGCCTCTCGGACGAGGACATGGAAGCCATCGAGGCGGCGGCTGCATAATTCTCATAAGATTGCGCAAAGAGCTGGCTTCGCGCAAAAATCTTATGCGGGCGCGACCATCATGGCCCTAGTCCTGTCGCGAAGCCTTTGATATGACGCAACCAAGGCGGCCCGTTGCCGTCTTGAGGATAGGACAAGACCATGGACAAGTTCACTGTGCTCGAAAGCGTCGCGGCGCCGCTGCGGATCATCAATATCGACACCGATATGATCATCCCCAAGCAGTACCTGAAGACCATCAAGCGCACGGGGCTCGGCACGGGTCTCTTCTCGGAAATGCGCTACCGCGAGGACGGAACGGAGAACCCGGATTTCGTGCTCAACCAGCCGGCCTATCGCAATGCCCAGATCCTGGTGGCGGGCGACAATTTCGGCTGTGGCTCGTCGCGTGAGCATGCACCTTGGGCGCTGCTCGATTTCGGCATCCGCTGCGTGATTTCCACGAGCTTCGCGGACATTTTCTATAACAACTGCTTCCAGAACGGCATTCTGCCGATCAAGGTGAGCCCGGAAGATCTGGAAAAGCTCTTCGACGATGCCAGCCGCGGCGCCAACGCCACGCTGACCGTCGATCTCGAAGCCCAGGAAATCCGAGGCCCTGACGGCGGTTCGATCAAGTTCGACATCGACGCCTTCAAGAAGCACTGCATGCTCAACGGCCTCGACGGCATCGGCCTGACCATGGAAAAAGCCCCCGCTATCGACAGCTTCGAGAAGAAGCTCGGCGAGCGCGCCTGGGCTTAAAAGGTTTCGCATCAATGTCATAATGGCTGGGCTCGTCCCGGCCATTGTCGTTCCAGGATGAGGCTGCGCCTAGTCTATCATGCTGCACGTCATCACCGGCTTTATGCCGCTGATCCCGATGGTTTGCAGCACCGCGCTTTAAGGATTGGGATGATCGGGACAGGCCTGGCCAAGACGTGAAAATGTTACTGCGCAAATCTGGATCCACTCTACCGTCCAAGCTAGGCCCTCGGGTATCTTGTCGAAACCCGCTCAAACCCCCACGCTTAAGGCTCTCTTAGGATCTCGATTGTTGATGAACCGCCGCACTCTCCTCAGAGCCTTGAGCCTCCCCGCCATCGGCGCCGCCGGAACCTTCGGGTGGATAACCGCTGCCCGCGCTACCAACCGCTATTACCAGGGTCCAGTGAGTGACCATTTCGACGGAGTGCTGTTCTTCTCGCCGGGCCAGCCGCAGGACAAGGGGTTCATGGAGTTGCTGCGCTGGCAGCTCGGCGGCGGGCGCAAGGACTGGCCGGAGAGCTTTCCGAGCCCGTTCCAGGACAAGCCGCCAGCCGAGGTGAAGGATCTGCGGGTGACGCTGATCGGCCACGCTTCCTTCCTGATCCAGGTGGCAGGGCTCAACATCCTCACCGATCCGGTCTTCTCGGAGCGGGCAAGCCCGGTTTCGTTCTCGGGCCCGAAGCGCGTGAATCCGCCGGGCATCGCCTTCGAGGATCTGCCGCCGATCCATGCGCTCCTGATCACCCATAACCATTACGACCATCTCGACATCGACACGATCGGGCGTCTCTGGCAGCAGCACCGCCCGCGCATCGTGGCGCCGCTGGGCAACGACACCGTCATCAAGGCTGACCATCCAGACATCGACGTCGAGACGCGGGACTGGGGCGGGTCGGTCGATCTCGGCCAGGGCGTCACCGTTCATCTGGAGCCCGCCTATCACTGGTCCGCGCGCGGCATCAACGACCGACGCATGGCTCTGTGGTGCGCCTTCGTACTGACCACACCTGTCGGCACGATCTACCACATCGGCGATACGGGCTTCGGCGACGGCAAGATCTTTCATGCGGTGCGCGAACGCTTCGGCGCAATCCGCCTCGCGCATATCCCCATCGGCGCCTATGAGCCGCGCTGGTTCATGGAGCCGCAGCACATGAATCCTGACGATGCGGTAAAAGTGTTCGACATCGTCACGCCGCAACAGGCGCTCGGCCATCACTGGGGCACCTTCCGCCTCACCAACGAAGCGGTCGACGAGCCGCCCCAGGAACTGGCGACAGCGCTGGAGAAATCGGAGATTCCGCCGGGACTGTTCAAGCCGTTACGGCCGGGCGAGGTGTGGCAGGCAGCCCCTCATTCCTTCGGCTGAACGTAGATGTTCACCTCGAAATTGGTGTCCTGGGCATCCGTGAAGGCGGTCACATATTCCTCGATGAAGGCGTCCTTGGCGACGATTTCCTTGATGTCGAGATAGGCGGTGATCGTCTCGTAGGTGCCGTCGATCTCGTCATAGGCGTCCTTGTGCACGAAGCGGAAGGACTTGCCCTCCGGCGTCTTGCCGAACTTGATCTCGGGGGTCAGCTCGGTCTTGCCTTCCGGCACCTGCGCGATCGGAATCATCGCCTCGTATTTGAAGCCGTTGTCGTCCGTATCGACGAAGATCGTGAGCGGGCGTCCGGTGGGCTCGATGTTCGCCTTCTTCAGCGCGTCCTCGAGCTTGGCGAAGGTGTTCTTCAGGTTGGTGAAGGCATCGTCCCAGGTGCTCGTGCCGGCGAATACGATGGTAGGCTTCGAGACGAGAACGCCCTCCTCGACGCCGGTCGGATCGCTTGGATTGGGGAACAGGGTCGTGCGCCCTGCCTGCTGCGCTGGTGCGGGCGTGGCCGGTGTCGCCGGTGGGGCGGCGGGGGCCGGCGCAGGCTGGGCCTGTGACGGGACGGGCGTTGCCGGAGCAGGGCTGGGCTCCGCCGTAGCAGGCGGAGTTGCTGGCGCAGGTGTTTGCGGGGCGGCGGGCGCCGGGGTCGCGGGTGCGGCCGGCGCTGCCACGGGAGGCGCTGACGGCGCTGGCTCGGCCGGCGGGGTCTGTGCCAGGGCCACGGAAGAACACAGGGCAAGGACAAGAACGATGTTGAAAGACCGCAGCCGCATGAAAAACGCCTCACCCGAATCAAGAAGGGATCACGGGCGGCAGCATAGGAGGGTTTGTGCGCCGCCGCGAGATGGTCTCCACAGCTCCCTGGAGGACGGATGGAAGCAGGCCTGTTTCAAGCCTCTCGCGATTTTGCGCGTTTTGGGCCATATACGGCCCATGAGCGCAACGATAAGCCCCATGACATCGAGCCCCTTGGCGAACCTCCGTTTCCTGAAGATGAACGGTCTCGGCAACGAGATTACCGTGCTGGACCTGCGCGGCACCGCTTTGCGTGTGAGCCCGTCTGAGGCACGCGCCATCGCGGCCGATCCCCGCTCGCACTTCGACCAATTGATGGTGCTGCACGATCCGGTCTCGCCAGGCACGGACGCTTATCTGCGCATCTACAATACCGACGGCTCGGAATCCGGCGCCTGCGGCAACGGCACCCGCTGCGTGGCGTGGGCCATGACGAGCGACCCTATCATGAGCCGCCCGTCCGAAAGCGGCCTGACATTGGAGACCAAAGCCGGACCTTTGCCGGTGGAGCGGGTCTCCGATGTGGTGTTCACCGTTGATATGGGCCTGCCGCGTCTCGCCTGGAACGAGATCCCCCTGCGGGATCCTTATCCGGACACCCGCACAATCGCGGTGGATACGCAGCTCCCCGAAGCACCTGAACTGCAGAACCCTTCCGCCGTGAGCATGGGCAACCCGCACGCGATCTTCTGGGTCGAGGACGCGATGGCCTACGACCTTGCCGCCGTCGGCCCCGTATTCGAGCACGATCCGGCTTTCCCGGAGCGCGCCAACATCTCGTTTGCCCAGGTAACGGGCCCGGAGCACATCATCTTGCGCGTCTGGGAGCGCGGCGCGGGTGCCACCCGCGCCTGCGGATCGGCGGCCTGCGCCACCGTCGTCGCCGCCGCCCGAAACGGCCTGACGGGCCGCAAGGCCACCGTGGCCCTGCCCGGCGGCGATCTCATCATCGAATGGCGCGCGGGCGACGACCATGTGCTTATGACCGGCCCGACCGAGCTGGAACACGAGGGCATCTTCTCGCCCGCCCTGTTCGCGGGGGCAGCCTGATGGCGGTCGAGGTCGTCACCTTCGGCTGTCGCCTCAACATCTACGAATCGGAGGCCATGCAGCGCCACGCGGAGGATGCGGGCTTAGGCGAAATCATCATCGTGAATACCTGCGCGGTGACCTCGGAGGCGTCGCGCCAGGCGCGCCAGTCTATCCGCAGGATCGCGCGCGATAAGCCCGATGCCCGCATCATCGTGACGGGTTGCGCCGCGCAGGTGGAGCCCGAGACCTTCGCCGCCATGCCGGAGGTGGCGCAGGTCATCGGCAACCACGAGAAGATGAAGCCCGAGACCTGGAACACCATGCGCGATTTCGGCGTGGGCCAAACCGAAAAGGTTCTCGTCAACGACATCATGGCGGTGAAGGAAACCGCCATGCATCTCATCGACGGCGTGCGCGGGCATACCCGCGCCTTCGTGCAGGCGCAGAACGGCTGCGACCACCGCTGCACCTTCTGCATCATCCCATATGGCCGCGGCAATTCCCGCTCCGTGCCCATGGGCGCGATGGTCAGCCAAGTGCGCACCCTCGTGGAGCACGGCTCGCGCGAGGTCGTGCTCACCGGGGTCGATATCACAAGCTACGGCAAGGATCTGCCGGGCGAGCCGAAGCTCGGCGCGCTGGTCAAAAGCATCTTACGCCACGTGCCGGAGCTGGAGCGCCTTCGCATCTCATCCATCGATTCCGTGGAGGCCGATGACGATCTGCTCGATGCCATCGCCAACGAGAGCCGCCTGATGCCGCACTTGCATCTCTCCTTGCAGGCGGGCGACGACATAATCCTCAAGCGCATGAAGCGCCGGCATCTGCGCGGCGACGCGATTGAATTCTGCGAGCAGGTGAAGCGCCTTCGCCCCGACATGGTCTTCGGAGCCGACATCATCGCGGGCTTTCCGACGGAAACGGAGGAGATGTTCGCGCGCTCCCTCGACATCGTCGAGGAATGCAGCCTCACCCATCTCCACGTCTTCCCCTTCTCACCGCGCCCCGGCACGCCCGCCGCGCGCATGCCGCAAGTCGCACGTGACATCGTGAAGAACCGCGCGCGCCGCTTACGTGAAAAGGGCGAGGCCGCGCTGCTGAAGCATTTGAGCGGGGAAGTCGGCGCACGGCGCAACGTGCTGATCGAAGCCAACCAGGTCGGCCGCACGGAAGGTTTCACCCTTGTGCGCTTCTCGGGTGAGGTGAAGCAGGGAACGATCGTGCCGACGATGATCGCAGGACACGACGGCAAGGATTTGCTGGCGGCTTAAGTTAGGACCGTCATCCCGGATCGGCTGCGCCGTCCAAGACGACACCACAGGCCATCACCCGCTCCCGCATATGCTCCGGCACCGGCGCCTCGACGAGGATCGGCGGTTTTTTCGGGTAGAGCGGCACGCTCACGTTGCGGGCGTGGAGATGCAGGCCAGGGCCATGAAAGCGCGGGGCGGTGCCGTAGATCGGATCGCCGAGAATCGGGAAGTTCATGGCCGCGCAATGAACCCGCAGTTGATGGGTGCGGCCTGTGATGGGGCGGAGTTCGAGCAAGGTGAGGCGCTTGTCACCCTCCCCTTGAGGGGGAGGGTCGGAGCGCGTCAGCGATCCGGGGTGGGGTGGCAGCACGACATCAGCAGAACTATCGCCTCCCACCCCCTCCCGCGCCTGCGGCGCGACCTCCCCCCTTGAGGGGGAGGTGGAGCGGCCGAGCACGCGCCACTGCGTCAATGAAGGCTGGCCCTTGGGGTCCACCTTCATCCACCAGCCGCGATCGGGCGATTTCGGCGCAAGAGCCAAGTCGATCTCGCCCTCGTCGGCGTCGGGCCCGCCCTCGACCACGGCCCAATAGACCTTGTCGACCTCGTTTTTGCGAAACAGCTCGTTGAGACGGGCGATGGCCTTCGGGTGACGCCCGAGGATGAGGCAGCCGGAGGTGTCCTTGTCGAGGCGATGGGCGGCCTCGGGACGGCGCGGCAGGCCGAAGCGCAAGGCGTCAAGATGGTGAAACAGGGTCTCGCCACCTTTCGGGCCGGGATGCACCGGCAGGCCGGCAGGTTTGTCGATCACGAGCATCAGGGCATCGCGATACAGCAAACGGGACACTATCTCTTCCGCATTCATGATGCCTCGGCTATCGAGGCAAACACGCTAAATCAAGCACAAGATTTTTAGAGGCAAAGCAAAGCATGGCCGAGTCGACGCCAGACAAGCCCGGATTTTTCTCCCGTCTCTTCGGGCGCAAGGCCGAACCGACCCCGGAGACCACTCCGGAGGCCAAGGTTGGGGGTGAGCCGGAGGCGATGCCCTCCCCGCCCGCCAATGCTGCGGACGATCTGACGGCAGCGCCTTCGACCGTCACGACGGCTTCGCCCGATACGCCGGAAGAAGAAAAGCTGCCCGCAGAGCTGGCCGGGGCCGATCTTCAACCCGTGGAGGGCCTGGAGCCGGAGGGCATCGCGCCGCAGGAGCCGATCCCGCAGATCGTCACGGAAAAAGGCCCCGAGCCCAGGCCCGATGTCGCACCGATCCCCGAGGCTCCCGCTATCGAGCCTCCGGTTCAGCTTTCTCCCGTGGAAGCCATCGTCACGCCGCCTGAACCTGCTCCCGCCGCTTCGCAGAAAGGCTGGTGGCAGCGGCTGACGGACGGCATGCGCCGCACCTCGTCGTCCCTGTCGGACAGCGTCACGGGCCTCTTCACCAAGCGCAAGCTCGATGACGCGACCCTGCAGGAGCTGGAGGATGCGCTGATCCAAGCGGATCTCGGCGTGCCGACCGCCATGCGCATCACGGAGGCGATTTCAGCCGGGCGCTACAACAAGGAAATATCCCCTCAGGAGGTGCGCACGATTCTGGCGAGCGAGGTGGAAAAGACCCTCCAGCCGGTGGCAAAAGCGCTGCATATCGACCGCGCCAAGAAGCCCTACGTGATCCTCATGGTCGGCGTGAACGGCGCCGGAAAGACCACCACCATCGGCAAACTCTCACAAAAATTCCGTCAGCAGGGCCTCAAAGTGATGCTGGCAGCAGGCGATACCTTCCGCGCGGCGGCCATCGAGCAGCTGAAGGTCTGGGGCGAGCGGGTCGGCGCGCCGGTTCTTGCCCGCGAGCAGGGAGCTGACGCAGCGGGCTTGGCCTATGACGCGCTGCAGGAGGCCAAGGCCAACGGCACCGATGTGCTGCTTATCGACACGGCGGGCCGCCTCCAGAACAAAGCCGGGCTCATGGCGGAGCTCGAAAAGATCGTGCGCGTGATCAAGAAGTTCGACGAGAGCGCACCTCACGCCACCCTCCTCGTGCTCGATGCCACGGTGGGCCAGAACGCGGTGAGCCAGGTAGAGCTGTTCCGGAAGACGGCAGGCGTCACCGGCCTCGTCATGACCAAGCTCGACGGCACGGCGCGCGGCGGCATTCTGGTGGCGCTCGCCGCCAAGTTCGGCCTGCCCGTGCACTTCATCGGAGTCGGCGAGGGCGTGGAGGATCTGGAGCCCTTTACCGCAGGGGATTTCGCAAAAGCAATTGCCGGGTTAGAAGCAACCTCATGACGGATGAAAAGCGCCTCCCCCCTTTCCTCAAGCTCGCCCTCGAGCTTGGTCCTCTGGTCCTGTTCTTCGTGACGAATGCCTATGCGGACCGCTTCGGCGTCGGTGAGGATCAACGGTTCTTCGTGGCGACGGGCTTGTTCATCCCCGCCACGCTGGTGGCGCTTGCCGTCAATTACCTGCTGGTCCGCAAGCTGCCGATCATGCCCCTGGTCTCAGCGGTGTTCGTGGTGGCCTTCGGCGGGCTCACGTTGCTGTTGAAGGACGATACGTTCCTGAAGCTCAAGCCCACCATCGTGAACGGCCTTTTCGGCATCGCATTGCTCGGCGGCCTCTATTTCCGCAAGCCTCTGCTCCAGATCGTTCTCGACAGCGTGTTCGAGCTCACCGACGAGGGCTGGCGCAAGCTCACCTTACGCTGGGCTTTGTTCTTCCTGGCGCTCGCCGCCATCAACGAGATCGTCTGGCGCACGCAGACCACGGATTTCTGGGTGAGCTTCAAAGTCTTCGGCATTATGCCGCTCACCGTCGCCTTCGCGCTGTCGCAGATGCCGCTGATTCTGCGGCACGAGGACAAGAAGGCGGACGAGGTTTAACAGCTGTCACGTCATGCCCGGCCTTGTGCCGGGCATGACGAAGTCAGTGAGGTCTCACGAAACCGGCTTCATCAGCACCATGTTGCGCGTCACGCCCGGCAACGGGTCGGTCTCGACCGTCGTCCAGAATGCGTCCTCGCCCGCATCCTGCACCGTCTCCTGTGAAGCCAGCAGCTCGCAATCCGTGCCTTTCGTCGCCTGTTCGATGCGGGAGGCGATGTTGACGGTCTCGCCGACCACCGTGAATTCGAGGCGGCTTTCGTCCCCCACCACGCCGCAGAACACATCGCCCGTATGGATGCCGATGCCGACGCGCACCGGTGGGTCGAAATTGCGCTTCACGTTCCAGCGCTCGATGAGCCGCAGCAGGGTACGCCCGCAATCGAGCGCGCGGCCTGCATCGTTGTCGCCCTCTCCCGGCACGCCGAACAGGATCAGCGCCCCGTCACCCGTGAACTTGTCGATCACGCCTGCATGCTGCGCCGCTGCCCGCAACACCCGCCGCCGGAACGAGGTGATGAAGACTGCGAGCCGCGCGGGGTCCATGGTCTCGCCGAAGGAGGTCGAGGCGCGCATGTCCACGAACAGCACCGTGACGCGAATTCGCCGTCCCTGGCGCAAGGACGAGAAGGCCTGCTCGGTGAGGATCGGCGCCAGCTCGGTCGGCAGATAGCGGGTCAGCGTAACGCGCAGGGTCGTCTCCCGCACCGCGCGCTCCAGCAGCACGCGGCCCTGGCGCGCCACGAGGATCAGGATCAGCGCCGCGGCCAGGATCATGACCACGCGCACAAGATTGGCCTGATCGGAAAACAGGCCGGAGAGCCGGGACAGATCCTCGCTGCGCTCCCCTGCGCTCATGGTTGTCCCACCGAAGCCCAGAAGCAGCAGGCCGATCACATAGACGGCAGCGACGAAGGCCTGGAGGCGCGGCTGGTAATGGATCGCCGCCGCCGCCATGGTGATGGGCACCACCCAGATGACGGGAAAGACGGAGAAAAAGCCGCCCGGAATGCCGACACCCCAATGGCTGTAGCCCAGATTTCCGAGGATCAGTAGGGCATCGAGCACGGCCGTGATGGTCGGCAGCTGGTCCACCCCGATGCGCTTGGAGGCCAGCCACGCCCCAACCCAACCGAGGGCCCCGAACAGGGCGAGCGTGAGCTCGGCCGCCCAGATCTGCTTGAGCGCAACAGGATTGGTGATGTCGATGCTGCCCGTCGTGATCAGCACCGTGATGAGCAGAAGCCCCGCCACCACGATGCGGGCAACGCCGGCGCGCTGAAGAGCCCCCGTATCCGCCTCGCGGATCAGCCGTTGCGTGGCGTCGCTCAGCTCCAGCCCCGTGCGGGTTCTGCGCAGGGAAATCCAGGCGGATCGGATGCGGGATTTGGGGGCCACGGTTTTCTCGATACTCCGGCTCAGGGGCCATGTTTATAACGACAGGTGCCTGAGCGCCCATTACTGATCAATGAAGCAACGCTTACCGAACGGTCACGTTCAAAAAGTCTCACTTTTCAGGAATATAGGTCCATGACCGAGACCGCCCAGACGATTGAAATCTATGTGGATGCCGATGCCTGCCCGGTGAAGCCCGAGATCTACAAGGTCGCGGAGCGCCACGGAGTGAAGGTTTTCGTAGTGGCGAATGCGTTTCTTAATGTGCCGCGAAGCCCCCTGATCGAGCGCGTTCTGGTGAGTACCGGCTTCGACGCGGCGGATGACTGGATCGCCGAACGGGCCAGGCGCGGCGCCATCGTCATCACCGCCGACATTCCGCTCGCCAGCCGCTGCGTAAAGGCGGGCGCGGAGGTGATCGGCCCCACGGGCAAGCCGTTTTCGGAGGCCTCCATCGGCATGGCGCTCGCCACCCGCAACCTGATGGAAGACCTGCGCGCCATGGGCGACGTGACCGGCGGGCCGAAGCCGTTTTCGGCCAAGGATCGCTCGGCGTTTCTCTCGGCGCTCGATGTGGCGATCAACCGGCTGAAGCGGGCGGGATTTGACGTAAGCGCTCCCTGAACGCGGGCAGGGCCTCCGGCGTCAGCGCGCCGATATGCTTGTACCGGATCATGCCGTCGGGGCCGACGATGAAGGTTTCCGGCACGCCGTAAACGCCCCAGTCAATGGAGGCGCGGCCGTTCGGATCGACGCCGACGGCGGCGTAAGGATTACCTAAAGCGCCGAGGAAGCGGCGGGCATTGTCCGGGTTGTCCTTCTGGTTGATGCCGACCACGCGCACGGACGGGTCCTTGGCGAGATCGACGAGGAGCGGATGCTCCTGCCGGCATGGCGCGCACCAGGAGGCCCAGACGTTCACGATGGTAATGCTGCCCTTCAAATCCTCGTTGGAGAAGCCCGGTACGGGCTTGCCGTTCGCGGTCAGGCCTTCCAACGGCGCAAGGCTGAAAGTGGGCACCGGCTTGTTGAGCAGGACGGAAGGAATCTCGGACGGGTTTCGCCCCGAGGTCAGCTGCACGAAGAACAGGATCGCCAGGACGACGAAGACCAGAACCGGCACGCCGTAAATCAGCCGGAAGCGCGGCGATGCGGTTGCTTCAGCCACGGCGCGACCTCCGGCTCACGCCACGGGATTCGAGCTCCGCCAGCGCGCGGGTCTGGATGCGGTGGTCGATCACCGCGCGCAAGGCGAGGCCTGCGATCACCAGCGCGGTGACGAGATAGGACAAGACGATGAAGAGGGTATGCGTCATCACGCGGCCTGTGCGTCGAGGCGCTCGGCCTCGAGAATGGTGAGCGTCCGCACCCGGCGGCGCAGGATTTCGGTGCGCATGCCGGAGAGATGTAAGCCGATGCCGATGAACGTGAACGCCAGAGCCATCACGAGAAGCGGCACGAGCATCGAGGAATGGATCGTCGGCCCGTCGATGCGGAAGACCGAGGCCGGCTGGTGCAGGGTGTTCCACCAATCGACCGAGAATTTCACGATCGGCACGTTCACCGCGCCGACGAGCGTGAGGATCGACACCGCGCGGGCGGCGCGGTTCGGCTCCTCGATGGCGCGCCAGAGCGCGAGAATGCCGAGATAGATGAGCAGCATCACCAGCATGGAGGTGAGCCGCGCATCCCATTGCCAATAGGTGCCCCACATGGGCTTGCCCCACAGCGAGCCGGTGACGAGGCAGATCAGCGTGAAAGCAGCCCCGATGGGTGCTGCCGCCTTCTGCGACACATCCGCCAGCGGATGGCGCCAGACCAGGGTGCCCAGGGCCGAACTCGCCATGATCATGTAGAAGAACAGGGACAGCCAGGCGGCCGGCACGTGGATATACATGATCTTGACCGTCTCACCCTGCTGGTAATCGGCAGGCGCCACGAACCACACCATGTAGAGGCCGATTCCCAACAGAATCGCGGCCAAGCCCCCCACCCACGGCAGAAGCGCGCCGCTGAGGCTCATGAAACGGGTCGGATTGGCAAGCTCACGGATCATACGCACGATGTAGCGGCCTTGAACGGCGCCTGCAACGCGCACGCACGCCGCAGGAATAACGATTTCGCCAGTTCTTTAGCGCTTCTTGGGGCGAAAGGCAGTCCGGGATTGTGCGTAGGGCGATGAATTCTCGGTGTCATCCTGGACGGCGTAGCCGATCCGGGATCGCGTGAAGGATATGGCGTTGTTTCCCTACGCCTTGCGGGGAGGGATTAAGGGTGGGGGTAGTGCGACCGGGTGAGCACTTCGTCAGTCAAGCGCAGTCCCAACCTCTCCCACTCAGGAGAGGGGATGCTTGTACTGCTTGTTGCACTTTCTGGATGGAGCGAAGCGCTCCGACTTTGCGACCCCCAACCTGACCCTGCCCGCAAGGCGGAGGGAACACGTGCCATGCGCCTTCCATTCGCCACCAGGAAAGGCCTATGCTCCCGCATCGTTGTTACGGAGTGGTCATGCGTCTTCGAGTCTTGAGCCTTTTCGCCCTCGCCTGGCCCGCCATCGCTTCCGCGCAGGACATTGCCTTGCGCCTGCCGGTCGCCTGCGAGATCGGGCGCACCTGCTTCATCCAGCATTACGTGGACCATAACGAGACCGATGCCGCGACCGACTATCGCTGCGGGACGCTGACTTATGACAAGCATAACGGCACCGACATCCGCGTGCCGACGCTGGCTGCGGCCAGAACCGTCGATGTGGTCGCGGCCGCCGACGGCAAGGTTCTGCGCCTGCGCGACGGCGTGGAGGATGTGTCGGTCAACGAACGCGGCCGGCAGAGCGTCGCCAATACCGAATGCGGAAACGGCGTGGCGGTGGATCACGGCAATGGATGGGAAACCCAGTATTGCCACATGGCCAAGGGAAGCCTCTCCGTGAAACCGGGCGATCCGGTGAAGGCGGGCGACCGACTGGGCCGCATCGGCCTCTCGGGCCTGACTGAGTTCCCGCACCTGCACTTCACGCTCCGCAAGGACGGTAAGGTGGTCGATCCGTTCCAGCCCGGACCGCCGACGAAATCCTGTGAGACCCGTGGCATCGGCTCTCTCTGGGAGCCTGAAACGCAGCGGGTTCTCGCCTATCAGTCCGGCAGCGTTCTGAACAAAGGTTTCGCCCCAGGCCCGGTCACCATGGAGGCCATCGAATCCGGCGCGGCCGAGCAAGCCTTGCCCGTGACCGGCTCCCCCGCCCTCGTCGCCTATGTGCGCGCTATAGGCCTCAAAGGCGGCGACGTGCAGACGCTCACCCTCTTCGACCCGGACGGAAAGCCGCTCGCCCAGAACAAGGCCCCGCCCCTCGACCGCGACAAGGCGCAATGGATGATGTTTTCCGGCGCGAAGCAGCCCGAAGGCGGTTTCAGAGCCGGCCTCTACCGCGCCATCTACCGCGTTGAGCGGGACGGCAAGCCCGCTATCGAGCAGGCCTTCGGGATCAGCCTGAGGCCCTAGTCCAGCCGATAGGATTCGATCTCTTCGAAGCCGTGGGAGCGGTAGAGGCGCAGCGCCCCTGACGGGTTGTCGGCATTGACCTTCAGATCGACGTGAGTTGCGCCGCATTGTTGGAACGCCTGCAAGGCTTCCAGGATCAGCGCCGAGCCCAATCCCTGCCCCCGCCTGTCGGGCTGCACCGCGAGATCCTTGATGAAGGCGCTGGTCCAGCATTGCGCCACGCCGACGACGCGATCCTGCTCATCGGCGGCGATGAAGCAGAAGGCGGGGTCGTATTCGGAATCGCCCTTGAGGCTCGGCCACCAGATATTGAACGGCTCCACATAGCCGCCGCCCTTCGCATAAGCCGCAACGAGAAGCGCATGGATTTCGGGCGCATGACGCTCGGGCTCGAAAGGGACGAGCCGGATGCCTTCCGGCCAGACCGGTTTCGGCAAGGGCTCCGTGAGAGAGCGGCGCATGCGTAGGACAAGGCGTCCACTCATGGGCCCTATTCTCCGGACCGCAGAGCAGCCGCTGCCGCCACCGTCCCGACCACCGCCGCGATCAGCGAAAGCGCGATGAGGATCAGGAACGGGGTCGTAAAGGGAATCGTCCCGCCGACCGCCGCATTGGCCGCCGAGACGCCGAAGATCAAGGTCGGGATCATGAAAGGCAGCACCAGAATCGCCAGGATCAGCCCACCCCGGCGCAAGGATGCCGTGAGCGCTGCCCCGACCGCGCCGATGAAGGTGAGCGCGGGCGTGCCGACCAGCAGCGTCGCCACCATGGCGAGCATGGCTTCGGGCGACAGGGCCACGAGCAGGCCGAGAAGCGGCGCGGCGATGGCGAGCGGCAGGCCCGTCACGAGCCAATAGGCCAGGACCTTCGACAGGACGATGACTTCCATGGGCGCGGGCGAGAGCCGCAGCAAATCGAGCGACCCATCATCCTGGTCCGCCTGGAAGAGCCGGTCGAGGCCGATCAGGGTGGCGAGAAGCGCCGCGATCCAGAGGATCGCCGGGCCGATGCGGGAGAGCAGATTGAGATCGGGCCCGAGCGCGAAGGGGATGAGGGTCACGATCATCAGGAAGAAGATGAGACCCATCACGCCCGAGCCGCCGACACGGGCGGCGAGCTTCAGGTCGCGGATCAGGAGGGCTTGGAAGGAACTCACCATGCACCCTCTCCTACGGAGGGGAGAGGGATAGGTGCGCGCTCGATCCTGATCTCCTTAGGCTCGGACAGGAATAGCGGTGAATGCGTCGTGGCCGCAATCATGCCGCCCTTCGCACGGTGATCCTCCAGCAGATGGCGCAGGGTTTCCTGCGAGGCGGTGTCGAGGGCCGAGGTCGGCTCGTCGAGGAGCCAGAGGGGGCGATGGGCAACGAGCAGGCGGGCGAGCGCGACCCGGTGGCGCTGGCCGGCGGAGAGGTAGCCCACCGGCAGTTTCGCGGCATGGACCAGTCCCACGGCCTCCAGCGCGTCACGAGGCGACAGATCCGGGTTGCCCAGAAAATCGCGCGCGAATCGCAGATTCTCCTCGGCCGTCAACGCCGCTTTCAGCGCATCGCGGTGTCCGACGTAATGCAGACATTCCGGTAATGTCCGTTCGCCTGCACCTTCAAACTGAATCGATCCACCTGCCGGACGGAGCCGACCGGCGAGGATTTCGAGGAGGGAGGACTTTCCAGCCCCGTTTCTGCCAGTGATGACAAGGGCTTCGCCGGGTTCCAGAGTGAACGATACATCCGCGAAGATGCGTCTTTCCCCCCTGTCGCAGGCCAAATTGTTAACGCTCAGACGCAAACCGTGAGACCCCTGCCCTCTTTGCACCCCAGAATGGTTCTAAACCGTGTAGCGGGATGGTTCGAAATGATCTATAGCACCCTTGGCTGCGCCGCGCGCCAAGGCGTCCAATCCGCCTCGCGCGCTTCTCCCCTGTCCGGGCGCCCCCGGAGCGGCGCGCGCATTTCGCGCTTTCGGCCGAACAAACTGTTCGTTCGTAACCCAATGCACGCGAGGATTCGCCGTGACGCTCAATAACAGCTTCAATGCCCGCCAGACCCTCAAGGTCGGCGACAAAACCTATACCTACTACTCCCTCGTCGAGGCCGAGAAGAACGGCCTGACAGGCGCCTCGAAGCTGCCCTTCTCCATGAAGGTGCTGCTCGAGAACCTGCTCCGCTACGAGGATGGCCGCACGGTCACCAAGGCCGATATCGAGGCCGTGGCCGCATGGCTCAACAACAAGGGCAAGGACGAGAAGGAAATTGCCTATCGCCCCGCCCGCGTGCTGATGCAGGACTTCACCGGCGTTCCCGCCGTGGTGGATCTCGCAGCCATGCGCGACGCCATGAAGAACCTCGGCGGCGACCCGCGCAAGATCAACCCGCTCGTGCCCGTCGATCTCGTGATCGACCACTCGGTGATCGTGGACGAGTTCGGCACGCCGAAGGCCTTCGACCGCAACGTCGAGCTGGAATACCAGCGCAACGGCGAGCGCTACCGCTTCCTCAAGTGGGGCCAGACCGCGTTCGAAAACTTCTCGGTCGTGCCCCCCGGCACCGGCATCTGCCATCAGGTGAACCTGGAATTCCTCTCTCAGACCGTCTGGACCCGCAAGGACCCCGCCACGGGTGAGGAAGTCGCTTATCCCGACACCCTGGTCGGCACCGATTCGCACACCACCATGGTCAACGGCCTCGCCGTTCTCGGCTGGGGCGTGGGCGGCATCGAGGCCGAGGCCGCCATGCTCGGCCAGCCGGTTTCCATGCTCATCCCCGAGGTGATCGGCTTCAAGCTTACCGGCAAGCTGCGTGAGGGCGTGACCGCCACCGATCTCGTGCTCACCGTCACCCAGATGCTGCGCAAGAAGGGCGTGGTCGGCAAGTTCGTGGAATTCTACGGCCCCGGCCTCACCGACATGACGGTCGCCGACCGCTCGACCATCGGCAACATGGCGCCCGAATACGGCGCCACCTGCGGCTTCTTCCCCGTCGATGCCAAGACCATCGATTACCTGCGCACCACCAGCCGCACCGACGAGCGCGTGGCCCTCGTCGAGGCTTATGCCAAGGCACAGGGCATGTGGCTCACCCCCGACATGGCCGACCCGGTCTTCACCGACACCCTCGAGCTCGACCTCAACGACGTCGTTCCTTCGCTCGCCGGCCCCAAGCGTCCGCAGGACCGGGTTACTCTCGACACCGCCAAGCCCGAGTTCCTCGGCGCCATGGAGAAGGAGTTCCGCAAGGCTCAGGAAATCGGAAAGCGCGTGAAGGTGGAAAGCGCCAATTACGATCTCGGCCACGGCGACGTAGTGATCGCGGCGATCACCTCCTGCACCAACACCTCGAACCCGAGCGTGATGATCGGCGCTGGCCTCCTCGCCCGCAACGCCGTCGCCAAGGGCCTGAAGTCCAAGCCGTGGGTGAAGACCTCGCTCGCGCCCGGATCGCAGATCGTGGAAGAGTACTTCAAGAAGGCGGGACTCCAGGGCGACCTGGATGCGCTGGGCTTCAACCTCGTCGGCTTCGGCTGCACCACCTGCATCGGCAATTCCGGCCCGCTGCCGGAGAACATCTCGAAGGCGATCAACGACAACGATCTCGTGGCCGTGTCGGTGCTCTCGGGTAACCGCAACTTCGAGGGCCGCGTGAACCCGGACGTGCGCGCCAACTACCTCGCCTCGCCTCCGCTGGTGGTGGCCTACGCGCTCGCAGGCTCCATGCTGGTGGACCTCGCCAAGGATCCGCTCGGCACGGGCTCGGACGGCAAGCCGGTGTACCTGAAGGACATCTGGCCGTCCTCGACCGAGGTGCAGGAGTTCATCGACCGCACGATCACGAGCGAGCTGTTCAAGAGCCGCTACGCCGATGTGTTCTCGGGTGACGCCAACTGGAAGAAGGTCACCTTCGAGCCGGGCCTCACCTATGAGTGGGACATGGGTTCGACCTATGTGCAGAACCCGCCTTACTTCGAGGGCATGACGAAGGAGCCCAAGCCCATAACAGACATCCTGAACGCGCGCATTCTCGGCCTCTTCCAGGACTCGATCACCACCGACCATATCTCGCCCGCAGGCAATATCCGCGCCGCGTCTCCGGCCGGCGAATACCTGCAGGCGCATCAGGTGCGCGTTGCCGACTTCAACCAGTACGGCACCCGTCGCGGCAACCACGAAGTCATGATGCGCGGCACGTTCGCCAACATCCGCATCAAGAACCAGATGGTGAAGGACGAGAGCGGCCACGTGGTGGAAGGCGGCTACACCATCCATCACCCGTCGGGCGAGCGGATGTTCATCTACGACGCCGCCATGCGCTACAAGGACGAGGGCGTTCCGCTCATCATTCTCGCAGGCAAGGAATACGGCACCGGCTCGTCGCGTGACTGGGCGGCCAAGGGCACGAACCTGCTCGGCGTGCGCGCCGTGATCGCCGAGAGCTTCGAGCGCATCCACCGCTCGAACCTCGTCGGCATGGGTGTTGCTCCCTACGTGTTCCAGGGCGACACCTCGTGGGCGTCGCTCGGCCTGAAGGGCGACGAGACCATCACCATCAAGGGCCTCGCCGGCAACCTGAAGCCGCGCCAGATCATGGACATGGAAATCACCTCCGCCGACGGCTCGGTGAAGCGCGTTCCCTTGCTCTGCCGCATCGATACGCTCGAGGAAGTCGAATACTTCCGCAACGGCGGCATCCTGCACTACGTGCTGCGGCAGTTGGCAGCTTAAAGGCTGCATCACTGCACGAATGAAAACGCCCGCTCTTCGGATGAGGAGCGGGCGTTGTAAATTCTAGAGCATCGGACCCAAAAGTGGATTTGCACTTTTGGGATCGATCCGATGCTCCGTTCTATGAAGAGCGCATCATTCGGAGCGGAAAACCGGATCCACTTTTCCGCATGATGCGCTAAAGCCCGTGTGGTCGCAGCAGACCACACGGGCTTTTTGTCAGATCACTTCGAAGTCGGAGGCGAAGATAGCTTTCTTCTTACCGATATTGGCAAAGATCACCTGCCCGCCCGCTTTGTCGCCGTTCGGGTCGTACCACACATCGCCGGTGACCTTGTTGACGCCAATATAGTCGTTGGCGTCCTTGGCTTTGTCGCCGAGGGTGAAGAACTTGCTCTGCAGCTTGCCTACCTTCAGTTTCTTGAAGATGTCATTGTCGAGCCGGATCGTGTCATCCTTAGTGTTCCAGCTCAGGATCTTGTCCTTGTTCGTGCGCTTGTTGAGCTTGGTGTCGAACACGAACACGTCCTTGCCCGCGCCGCCGTCGAGCACGTCGTTGCCGAGCCCGCCTGAAAGCGTATCGTGACCGACAAAGCTCCGGAGTGTGTCCTTGCCGGCATTGCCGAGAATGATATTGGTTTCGTTGTCGCCGGTGAGGGTGTCTGCCGCGGCGCTGCCGCTGAGCGTATCGGCCAAGGCCGTGTTACGACTTATGGGGCCGCTTCCCACGACAATTTTGTAAGGCACAGCCCAGGATTTGCCGTTCTCGAATACGGTCGCAACTGCATCTTTGGCGCCCTGGGCGGCATAGGTGTGGTTGAAGCTGGCGCTGCCGGCGACCGGAGTGATTGTATCGACAGTGCCGTCCCCCCAGGCCAGACTGACCTGTGAGGCTGCGCCGGTATCAAACATGAGATTGACGGAAGAGCCTCGGCTGGAACTCGACGACAGCAAGTTTACATCTACCTCAAAGATATCTGATTTGCCGTTGACGTCGCCCGCAACCAAGTTGCTCAACACGCTGCCGAAATAAGCCTTCTGGCCATCGGGACTGATGGCCAGTGAGTAATCGAAATTGTAAGGCCCACCTTCACGGGAGCCGTTGATTGTCGGAGTAAGGCGGACGATTGCGCCGGTGACCAGATCCTTACGATAGACATCTTCCGTAATTGGAAATGCCGGTCTGGTGGAAGGCTCCTCTCCAGGGRCCAGGTTGCTGGCATAGCTATAGAAGATTACGTAGCGCCCATCGGCGCTGATCTGAGCCTCAGAACTTTCCCAATTCCCTTGCGTACCGTCAGCGGCGGTGGTGACTCGGATCACAGCTCCGGTCTTCAGATCTTTACGGAAAATATCCGCTTTGCCGTTCGTATCCCCCGCCACAAGATTCGTCGCCGTGCTCGTAAAGACGACATAGCGCCCATCGGCGCTGTACGCCGCCTGGTAGCTTTCTCCATTGGCCTGTGTGCCATCGGCGGCCTTGGAGATACGGTCCACGGCACCAGTTGTCATGTCCTTGCGGAAGAGATCTCTGGTGCCGTTTGTATCGCCGGCAACAAGGTTGGAGGCTAGGCTCTCGAAGAACACGTAGCGCCCATCTGCACTGACCGAACTGACTGAGCTTAAACTGTTGGGGTTCGTGCCATCGACCGCTTCCGAGACAAGCTCGACGACCCCCGTCGTGAGATCCTTGCGAAACACGTTGGAGAAGAATTCTCCCCCAACGCCTGGCACCAGATTGTCCGCCCAGCTGGTGAACACGATGTAGCGGCCATCATTGCTCAGAAGAGGAGCATCGATACCGTGATTGATCTCGTCACCGGCGGCATTCTCCGAGACGCGAGTGACCGCGCCGGTCGTCAGATCCTTGACGAAAGCCTGAGCCACGGTGCCGGTTGTGGTGTCGCCGGTCAGGTTGGTGGCCTCGCTGGTAAACAGGACATAGCGGCCATCGGCACTGATGGTATAGTTGTAACTTACGCCGTTGGCTTYAGCCTCATCCCCAGCCGTGGAGACACGGATCACGGCGCCGGTCACCAAATCCTTACGAAAGATATCGGCCTTGCCGTTGGTGTCGCCCGGCACAAGGGTCGAGGCGTCGCTTTTGAATAATAGATAACGGCCATCGGCGCTGATGACAGGATCATGGCTCTCTCCGCTGAGCACCGCCCCATCGGCGCCGATGGAAATTCGCTTGATCGCAGAGGAGACGAGATTGCTCTGAGTGAAGGACTGAAGGTTCAGGGTAAGAGGCACAAAAGAACTCCGAAACAATGATACTCTGTATCGTTACATTACCCTGTTCTGACTTCAACTAGGCCACTTGACCTATGGATCTCTGTTGCAGCTGCGCTCTTGCGACGTTTTGGCTCGTCCCCGCCCCTAGGCGCATCTGCTTTAAACACCATGCTTTCATGGATAGGCGGCTCAGTTGTTAAGGCCTTGTTAACCCTGTTCCGAGGAAGCTGCTTTCGTTGCCTCCCCAACCCTTTGCCAAGCCATGAGCGACCTTCTCGTCAGTATCCGCCACGCCAAGCCCGACGATGCGCAGGCTTTGTCGAAGGTGTTCGACGCGGCTTGGCGGGAGGCTTATCTCGGCATCATTCCCGGCATAACGCTGGACAAGATGTTCGCCCGGCGCGGTGAGCGCTGGTGGCGCTCCACCATCACCCGGGGGCGGCCCCTGGTGGTGCTGGATATCGGCCAAGGCATTGCGGGATATGCCTCTTACGGTCGCTGCCGCGACCGCTCCCTGCCGGCGGAGGGAGAAGTCGACGAGCTCTATCTGGCGCCTGAATACCAGGGGATCGGCTTAGGGAGACGTCTGTTCAAGGCGGTTCTCAACGATCTGAGGCACGGCGATATGAACCGGGTGGCTGTTTGGGCGCTCGCCGAGAATGAGCGCGCCTGCGCCTTCTATGCGGGGCTGGGCGGGCGCAGCATCGCCGCGGTCGAGGAGCGCATCGGCGGCACGCCGCTCGCCAAGGTCGCCTATCTCTTTCGCTGAAAACCGCTTTTTGGTTCTTGTTGCCGGAACCCCTTCCGGCTAGAAGCGCCCATCCTTTCGAGAAGGCGGATGGAGGCCGTCTGGCCACGCCGCTTCCGAAAGCCCTCTTTCGTCGCATTTTCGCCGATGATGAAGCGCCCCTTCATCGGGAAAATGTTTCAAGCTTTGTTCTGGAGAACAGCTCTATGCGTCTTGATGCGATCTCGATCGGAAAGAACCCGCCGGATGACGTGAACGTCGTCATCGAAGTGCCGCTCGGCGGCGAGCCCATCAAGTACGAGATGGACAAGGAATCGGGCGCCCTCTTCGTCGACCGCTTCCTCTACACCGCCATGCGCTATCCGGGGAATTACGGCTTCATCCCGCACACGCTCTCCGGCGATGGCGACCCCTGCGACGTGCTGGTCGCCAACACCCGCGCCATCGCGCCCGGCGCCGTCATGAACGTGCGCCCCGTCGGCGTGCTGGTGATGGAGGACGACGGCGGCCAGGACGAGAAGATCATCGCCGTACCGTCGAGCAAGCTGACCCAGCGCTACGACCGGGTGCAGAACCATACCGATCTGCCCGAGATCACCCTCAAGCAGATCGAGCACTTCTTCGAGCATTACAAGGATCTCGAGCCCGGCAAATGGGCCAAGATCATCCGCTGGGGCGACGCCGAAGAGGCCCGCCGCCTGATCATTGAGGCGATCGAGCGGGCGAAGAAGTAAGGCTTTTTTCGAGCGGTCTCCGCTCCGAAATGCAAAAGCCCGGCTCAAGCGAGCCGGGCTTTTTCGTATCGATGGATACCTTCGTCAGAAGATGAAGAAATCCGTATGTGACAGCGCCATATTCTTCTGAACCATGGCGAACTGGATCGCCGGCTTCCGGCCTGTCCCATCGGGATCGTAGAACAAGGCACCTTGCGACTTGATGTAGATGATCCTGTCGTTGCTGTCGTGGACCTTGTTGCCGACCACGAAGGCGCTCTTGGCCAGAACACCCTTGCGGATGGTGGTGAAGGCGCTTCGTGCCAGATGCATCGTATCGTCAGCGGAGCTGAAATCACTGATGAAGTCGAGATTGGTTTTCGCGTTCGGGCGGACGTCAAAGACAAAGATATCCCGGCCATCGCCGCCGGTCAGGGTATCCCTGCCGTTGTTGCCATAGAGCCAATCGTCCCCACTGGCTGTGGCCGTTCCGTCACCGCCGATAACATAATCGTCGCCGTCGCCGCCATAGAGCGTGTCGTTTCCGGCTTGGCCGAAGATGGTGTCGTTGCCACCGAACCCGAAGGCGCGATCATGGCCGTACTCGCCGATGACCCGCTCGCTGCCGTTCGTTCCGAGCTTCGTCACGGGGATCGTCTCGTAGACGTTCGACACGTTGATCGTAAGCGTCTGGACCGTCTGGCCACCATAGGAGTCCTTCGCCAGGACCTGGATGGTGTGCGACGTCGCCGACTCGAAATCGAGCGGTCGGTTCAGAACGAGGCTCGAGCCTGAGATCGAGAACATGTTGTTCGGGTTGGAGACAAGGCTGTAGGTCAGTGTGTCGCCATCGGGATCCACGCCCTGCAGAGTCGCGATGGTGTTACCGACAGCTGCATCCTCCGCTACCGTGGAGCGCGACAAACCAATGGCCGCAGGCACCGAGTTATTTAGGGAATGCGTCGTATCGGAGAATTGCAGGAACCGGATATCGCGAAGAACATCGACGCCATCACGATCGGCAACGGTGTCGGTGACGGTAATCGTGCCATCGGCATTGCTGGTGATGGTATAGTCGGCCTTGGCTCCGCTGAACTTCGCCGTATCGCTGCCGGCACCGCCATCGATGGTGTCGTTGCCTTTGCCGCCGGTCAGCGTGTCGTTGCCGCTGCCGCTGTTGATGACGTTGTTGCCGTCGTTGCCGGTTATGGAGTCGGCACCGCTTCCCGTTTCCACGTTCTCGACGCCGAGGAGCACATCCCAGCCATGCGTCGTGCTGATCTGCTGCAACGATGTGGTGCTCAGATTGACGGTGACGTTCGAGGCGCCAGTATAGCGGACCGTATCGTTACCGGCACCGCCGACCAGCGTATCTGAACCGGCACCGCCTTCAAGAATGTCGTTGCCGTCGCCGCCGCTGAGAATGTTGTCGCCGGCGCTGCCGATCAGCGTGTCATTGTGCGTGCTGCCGGTGACGTTCTCGATATTGATGAGGTAGTCCTTGCCTTGGAAGGTGTCACTCCAAGTGGTGGCGAGAAGGTTGACCTGCACTGCGGAGGCGGCATCGCTATAATCGACCGTGTCGATGCCGTCGCCGCCGTCGATGTAATCGTCGCCAGCACCGCCCGAGAACGTCTCGTCGCCGGAACCGCCATAGGCAATATCGTCGCCATCGCCGAACCTAATGAGACCGATCGCGAGACCCTGGCGGCCATCGTAATAGTCATTGCCGTGTCCGAGATCGATGAGGGTCGCACCGCTGGTCCGCAGCGTGCCTGTATTGATGATACGGTCAGCGCCATAGCCGCCTTGGATCGCCACATTGGTGGTGGAGATCGTGCCGTTATTGACGACGTTCAGCCGGTCGAGGGTCGAGACCGAAGCGGCTGTCGCGACGCTGATGCCGGTCTTCGCGATGATCGAGCCGGTGTTGTAGACAGTGCCCAATCCACTGGCGAACGAGATGGCTGTGCCATTGATCGAATGGATCGTGCCTTGGTTCTGGATGCCGCTGTCCGCAGCCCCGAATTCGATGGCGTTCGCATTGGCGCGCACAATGCCCGTCGTTCCGACGATCATGTCCTGCAGGCCAGTTGCCCTGATCGCCTTGCCGGTCGCGGTTTCGTTGAGGATGGTCAGGCCAATATAGGCATTGCCTGCTCCGACCACGAGCGTTGCGTCGTTCGGGTCGGCTGGGGTCGGCAGCGGGTGGGTCGGATCGTAGAAATCAGTCATGGGAAAGCTTCCGTGGCTCAATGCGGATGGCCATAACCTATTATGTTATTTCATAACTTTCCGAAAGGGCAGTTCGCAGATTTTTTCCTTCTGGTAATTCAGTGAGCCTTTGTTGCCGCTAAGTTTTACAGGAAATGCCCTGCCTTAAAGCGTCTCTCCCTTCAGGAGACGTGGCGCTTCGCCGCTGCGCAAGCCCGCCGCTTCACGGATGAAGAAGCGCTTGAGGCCGGGCATCCGGTCCACCAGCCCCAAGCCGAGATCGCGGATCAGGCGGACGGGGAGCATGTCGTTGGAGAACAGGCGGTTCAGGCCGTCCGTCATGATGCCCATGGCGGTGATGTCGGCGCGCCGCGCGCGCTCGTATTGGCCGAGCACATCGGCCCCGCCGGGATCCATGCCGAGGCGCATGGAATCGGTGATGATCTCGGCCAGCACCGCCGCATCGTGCAGGCCGAGATTGAGACCCTGGCCGGCGATGGGGTGAATCACGTGGGCCGCGTCGCCCAGGAGCGCGAGGCGCTCGGCGACGAAGCTTCGGGCAACGCCGAAGGACAGGGGGAAGGATTGCGGCTTCGTCTCGAAGGCGATCTTGCCGAGCTGCAGGCCGAACCGCTTTTCGAGCTCGATCAGAAGATCCTCAGGGCCGCTGTCCAGCAACGCGGGCACGTTCGTGCTGCGCTCGCTCCATACGATGGAGGAGCGGTGCATGGCGGAGCCGTCGGGGCGGATCTCATCCTTCAGGGGCAGGATGGCGAAGGGGCCGGAGGGCAGGAAATGCTCGACCGCCCTGCCCTCATGGTCGCGCTCGTGCGAGATGGTGGCGACGATGCCGGACTGGCGATAGGGCCAGGAAATCCAGCCGATGCCAGCCTGCTCGCGCAGGCGCGAACGCCCGCCATCGGCGGCCACGAGAAGAGAAGCGGAAAGCTTTTCGCCGCCGCTCAGGGCCACTTCGGTGCGCGCGCCCTGCACGGAAAACCCGGCAACGCCGTCCGGACGCAATCCGACACCGGCCTCGCGGCAGGCATCGAGCAGTACGGCCGTCAGGTCGCCTGAGGTGATCATGTGGGCGAAGGGCTCCCCTTCATCCACCGCGCCCTCGAAAGTGAGAAAGGTCGGACGCACCGGGTCCTGAAGGCTCGAATCGGTGATCACCATGTCGAGGATGGGCTGGGCCTTGTCGGCAACCTCGCCCCAGACACCAAGCGCCTCCATCATCCGCCTCGCCGCCGCTGCAATGGCATAGGCACGCTTGTCCCCGTGCGGGTCGCGCTTGAGGGCCGGATCGCACATCACCACGTCGACGCCGCCATCCAGCGCGCGCTTGAGGGCGAGCGAAAGTGTCAGGCCGGCAAGGCCGCCTCCCGCGATCACGATGCGCGAGACATCTGCGGTCATGGCTCTCTCCTCTTCACACGTTATATGTGGGTGTCAGCCATCCCCGTGCCAGCGTCAAGCTTGACCTTCGCGAGCCGCTCACGGATGGATGACCCATCTTCCTTCTTAAGGAACGCAGAGCCGATGTCCCGCGCCGTCACCGACCTTCTCTCCATTCTCGATCTCGAACAGCTGGAAGTGAACCTGTTTCGCGGGCAGAGCCCCAAGAGCGGGTGGCAGCGGGTGTTCGGCGGGCAGGTGATCGGCCAGTCCCTGGTGGCCGCGACCCGCACGGTGGACGGGCGCCATCCTCATTCGCTCCATTGCTACTTCATGCTGCCGGGCGACCCCAAGGTGCCGATCATCTATGAGGTGGACCGCATCCGCGACGGCAAGAGCTTTACCACGCGGCGCGTGGTGGCCACCCAGCATGGTCAGGCGATCTTCGCCATGTCGGCCTCGTTCCAGGTCGATGAGGGAGGCTTCGAGCATCAGGCCGAGATGCCGAAGGTTCCAGGCCCCGACGAGCTGCCGAGCGAGGAAGAGGTGAAGGGCGGCCTTCTGCTCAAGATGCCGGAGCCCATGCGCACCTATTACGAGCGCGAGCGCCCTCTCGAAATCCGCCCCGTGGAGATCGAGCGCTATACCTCCCGCGTGCCGGGTGAGCCGCGCTTCCATGTGTGGATCAAGACCACGGGACGCCTTCCGGACGACCCGGCCATCCACCAATGCGTGCTGGCCTACGCTTCCGACATGACGATCCTGGACACGTCCCTCATCCCCCACGGCCGCACCGTGTTCGACCCGACGGTCCAGGCGGCGAGCCTCGATCATGCCATGTGGTTCCACCGTCCCTTCCGGGCGGATGAATGGCTGCTCTATGCGCAGGATACTCCCAACGCATCGAGCGCCCGCGGCTTCTCGCGCGGACTCATTTTTAAGCAGGACGGCACCCTTGTCGCCTCGGTTGCGCAGGAAGGCCTCATCCGCGACCGTTCTACGTAAGCATTCTGTCTAATTTTTAAGCAGACAGGCTGTTTTATGGCCGAATTCTGCCTGCCTCTTTCCTAGGCAGCCCCCTCCCCCTTTGAGCCGCAAGTGTTGGCATAGTTATTGCATATCCCCCTCCCGACACCTGCCGGCACGGCGGGTTCATGTGGAAACCGTTGCCCGAGTTTTCGGGCCAGCGTCTCAAAGGGGGCAAGCCCATGAAAATCGTGATGGCGGTCATCAAGCCGTTCAAGCTGGAAGAGGTGCGCGATGCGCTCACCGCTCTCGGCGTACACGGCCTCACCGTGACCGAGGTGAAGGGATATGGACGGCAGAAGGGTCATACCGAGATCTATCGCGGCGCCGAATACGCCGTGAGCTTTCTGCCGAAGATCAAGATCGAAGTGGCCGTGGCAAGCGAGCTCGTCAACCAGGTGATCGACGCGATCACGGCGGCGGCGCGCACGGGCCAGATCGGCGACGGCAAGATCTTCGTCACGTCGCTCGAGAAAGCGGTTCGCATCCGCACGGGCGAGACCGATGTCGACGCCCTGTAATTCCCCTTTTCTAAAGCTATCCGGAGATTTGAATCCGATGAAGTTCCGTCATCTTCTTCTGCCCGCGCTCGGTGCGCTGGCCCTCGGCCTGATGGCCGTCGAACCATCCCTTGCTCAGGCTCCCGCCGCGCCTGAAGCCGCCGCAGCCGCCGCCCCCACCGTCAACAAGGGCGACACCTCCTGGATGCTCGTGTCGACGATCCTCGTGATCCTCATGACCATCCCCGGCCTCGCGCTGTTCTATGGCGGCCTCGTGCGCACCAAGAACATGCTGTCCGTGCTCATGCAGGTCTTCGCGGTGTTCAGCCTCGTGTCGATCCTGTGGGTGTTCTACGGCTACTCGCTGGCCTTCAGCTCGGGCGGCGAAGGCACGCTTGGCGCCATCATCGGCGGCTTCTCGAAAGCCTTCCTGGCTGGCGTGACCACCGATTCCACCGCCGACACCTTCACCAAGGGCGTGGCGATTCCGGAATTCAGCTTCATCGCCTTCCAGCTGACCTTCGCGTGCATCACGCCGGCCCTGATCGTCGGCGCTTTCGCCGAGCGCATCAAGTTCTCGGCCGTGCTGCTCTTCACCGGCCTGTGGCTCACCTTCGTGTACCTGCCGATCGCGCACATGGTGTGGTTCTCCGAAGGCTATCTCTTCAGCCTCGGCGCCCTCGACTTCGCGGGCGGCACCGTGGTTCACATCAACTCCGGTGTGGCAGGCCTCGTCGGCGCGATCCTCATCGGCAAGCGCATCGGCTACGGCCGTGACCTGCTCGCTCCCCACTCGCTGACCCTTACCTTCGTGGGCGCCTGCCTTCTCTGGGTCGGCTGGTTCGGCTTCAATGCCGGCTCGAACCTGGAAGCCACGGGCGGCGCTGCTCTCGCGCTGATCAACACGATCCTGGCTCCCGCCGCCGCGGGCCTCGCTTGGATGACGGTTGAGGCCCTCCACAAGGGCAAGGCCTCGCTGCTCGGTATCGCCTCGGGTGCCGTCGCCGGCCTCGTCGCCATCACCCCTGCTGCCGGCCTGTCCGGCCCGATGGGCTCCATCGTGCTCGGCCTCGTCGCCGGCGCAGCCTGCTACTTCGCGGTTACCGGCGTGAAGAACGCTCTCGGCTATGACGACGCGCTCGACGTGTTCGGCATCCACGGCGTGGGCGGCATCATAGGCGCCATCGGCACGGGCATCGTGGCGGCTCCCTCCCTCGGCGGCTACGGCGTCGGTGAGTACAGCATCGGCGGCCAGCTCGTCACGCAGGTGATCGCCGTGGTGATCACCCTCGTGTGGACCGGCATCGGCTCCGTGATCCTCTTCAAGATCACCGACCTGATCACCGGCCTGCGCGTCACGCAGGACCAGGAGCGCGAAGGCCTCGACCTCGCGGACCACGGCGAGCGCGCCTACAACTACTAAGCAATCATCTGCATCGCGCGAGTGGGTGTGCTCGCGCGATGCAGCAACGAAGCCTTCCAGAGGCTCGACAAGAAAAGCCCCGACCGCAAGGCCGGGGCTTTTCTCATGATAGTTCTGCATGTGTCATCCCGGGTTCTGCTACGCAGCCCCGGGATGATGCTCACGAATATTACCCGTTCTTGATCAGTTGCTGCAGCTTCTTGCGGCGGATTTCCGCCGTTTCCTGGAAGTTCGACGTGCCGTAGAAGTCGCCCTTGCTGTCCATCAGGAAGATCGTGGCCGAGTGATCCATGGTGTAGCCGGAATCGGTGGGCACCTTGCGGTAATAGATCTTGTACTCTTTCGCGACAGCGGCGATCTCATCATCCGTTCCGGTCAATCCGACGATGCGCGGATCGAAGGACGAGAGATAGGTCTTCATCAGTTCCGGCGTATCCTGCGCGGGATCGACGGTGATGAAGGCGACGCGCATCTTGTCGGAATCCTTGCCCAGCGATTCCAGATCCTGCGTGAGATCGTAGAGCGTCGTCGGGCACACTTCCGGACAATGGGTGAAGCCGAAGAACACCGCGAAGGGCTTGCCCTTCAGGTCGCTGTCCGTGAACGGCTTGCCCTCGTGTGACGTGAGACGGAACGGCCCGCCGATCGGCACGCGCCCGGCATTCTGCTGCTGTTGCGGCTGAAGCAACAGAATGAACGTGACGATCAGGACCGAGAGCCCCGCGAGAAACACCGCGAGCGGGAGAATGAGCGAACGCTTGAATGCCATCGTCGGTCTCCTGTCAGTGCTTGTGCTCGGCGGCAGGCGCCCCGCCCATGCCGCGCACGGTATATTCGACATCCACCGCTCCGGCCTTCTCGAACACGAGCGTGCCCTTGATTGTCTGGCCTTCCTTCAGCGGCTCCTTCAGATCCATGAACATGAGGTGGCCCGCGCCGGGCTTCAATTCGACGGTCGCGCCGGGCTTGATCTCGAGCCCGCCCTGAACCTGCTTCATGCGCATGACGTCGTTCTCGAGCGCCATTTCATGCACTTCGATCCGCGAGGCACCGGTGAACGAGCCGCCGGTGAGCCGGTCCGGCGTCGAGCCGGTATTGGTGATGCGAAGATAACCGCCGCCGACCTTCGCGCCGTTGGGCGTGGCCCGCGACCAGGGCTGCTCAATGGTGAGTGCGCCGACTTTCTTCTGCGCTGCCGCTACGCTCTCGGCGGCGACGATCCGCACACCTGGCGCGGGCGATGCGAGGCTGTGCGCGTCCTGGCCATCGGCTGGCACCTGCACCCATTCCTGCGTGCCCTTGGCGCATTCCTGCACTACGGGGAAATACACCGTCGCACCGGGCTGGTAGGCATCGGTGAAGCGCACCTGGAAGACGAACTCGTCGTAATGGCCGTCGTCGAGGGAACCGGTCCAGACGATATCGGTCACGCCTTCAGACACGGCCTCGCCGTTCACCTGATAGGCCTTCACATAGGAGCCCTTGGCGGTCTCCAACGTCCAGCCTGCCTTCGGCATCGGCTTGACCGCGACGATGCCCTCGGGGATGCGCACGCGCACCTTGGTGGTAGGCTGCCCGTCGCAGCCGTGCGCAATGCGCATGACGGCCTTGAAGGTGGAATTGGGCCTCGCCTGCGCGTCCTCGAACGTGACATGGGCGTAAGCGGGAGCGGAAACGGCGATGAAGGCAGCGGCCAGAAGCGCGCCGCCGGAACGGGAAGACAACATGGGATGGAATCCTGCGAGAGTTCGGTTGATTGAGGAAAAGTGCAATCAGCCGAGGCGCGGTGGTGCGCGGGAACCCAGGGGCAGGATTTTCGGAGATGGGAGAGAAGCAGACGACCCCGCTGGCTGAGCAGCCTCGGCGCTCACCGGCTCGAAACGGATGAGGGATGCAGCAACTGGCGCAGGCCCTGCAGATCCAGATCCGTGGCAACCCACAAGGCAGCACAGGCTGTCATGAGACGCGGCGGGCGAATGCTTAGGAACCGTCTGGCCGTCCTGCAGGCAGAGCACGCCCTCGGGTCCGGCGGCGGCCACCGCATGGGACGCCCCGGCAAGCGACAGCAGAACCGTCTGCAGCACCAGCGCATAGGCCAGCAACGCCGCCAGGGCAACGCGCTTCCAGCCGGTGATGGAGGCCCTCTTCGTCATGGCCGGGACACTGATCTTTCCGACGGCTCCCGTCAACCGCGCAGGCATTCGGTGATGCCCCCTTCAAACGAGCCGCCACTTTCTCGACACCCGGCGCTTAGGGTTAATGGGGCCTTAACCCGTACTGCGTAGGCTCTGTGTCAGGATTGTCTGATTCTTGGTTTTTTCAGAGTGGTTTGATGCGTACGGCCCGCCGTTCTTCTTCCGCCTATGATGGCCTCCTCTCTGCCCTGAAAGCCATGCTGGCCCGCAGGGCGCAGGAGTTGACCGGCCTGTTCTTCGTCGCCCTCGCGGGCGCCGTGGCGGTGGCGCTCGCCACCTGGTCGGTGGACGATCCGAGCCTGAACAACGCCACCGACGTGCCCGTGCACAACATGCTCGGCTGGCCCGGCGCCATCGTGGCCGACCTGCTCATGCAGCTCTTCGGCCTGGGCGCGATCGCCGCCCTCATGCCCCTGGCGCTCTGGGGCTGGCGGCTCATGAAATCCGGCGAACTCGGACGCGGACAGTTGCGCTTCGCCCTCTGGGTGATGGGCGCGAGCGCCGCCACCGCGCTCGCCAGCGCCATGCCCGCCACCGACCGCTGGCCCCTGCCCACGGGTCTCGGCGGCGTGGTCGGCGATGCGATTCTCACCGGCGCGAAGGCGGTTACGGGCCTGTCCAGCGGCCCAGCCCATGCGATTCTCGGCATTCTCTTCGCCACCATCGCCATCCTGAGCCTCACGGCCGCCTGCAGCCTCGGCCCGGTCGATGCGCGGCACGAGGAAGAGCCGGACGAGATGGAAGCGCCCCGCCCCGTCAAACGCCGCAAGATCGCCGATCTGGACGAGGCGGACGACACCGGCCACGACGAACCCGGCTGGGGAATCGTGTCGCTCGGTGCCCTTGCCCATGGCTTCATGAGCCTGCGCGCCAGTGCCCGCCGCTGGCGCGAGAGCCGCCATGCCCCGCTGGAGGACGAGGAATACGAGGACGTTCAGCCCCGTCGCCAGGGCCGCAACGGCACCCAGATGCGCCGTGAGCCTACCCTCGATGCACTGCCCCGCGCAGGCAGAACCGCGCCGATCACCGTCCCGGCCTACGAGGACGAAGAGGATGCGCCTTGGGACGGCGACGAACCTATCGCCGAGGCCGTGCCACGCTCCGTGCGGCCCGAGCCTGTCCCGACCCGCGTCGCGCCGGCCCATACGGCTCCGAGGCCCGGCAAGCGCATGTCGCGCGAGGCCCAGCCCTCACTCCTCGATGAGGCCAACTACCAGCTGCCGCAACTCAACCTGCTCGCGGAGCCCAAGAAGCCGTCCGGCCCCACCATCTCGGCTGAATCCTTGGAGCAGAACGCCAATCTGTTAGAGGGCACGCTGGAGGATTTCGGCGTGCGCGGCGCCATCACCAAGGTCAATCCCGGTCCTGTWGTGACGTTGTATGAGCTGGAGCCGGCGCCGGGGACGAARTCCTCGCGCGTGATCTCGCTCGCCGACGACATCGCCCGCTCGATGAGCGCGGTCTCGGCCCGCGTCGCCGTGGTCCAGGGCCGCAACGCCATCGGCATCGAGCTGCCCAACCACAAGCGCGAAACCGTCTACCTGCGCGAGCTCCTCGCCTCGCAGGACTTCGAGACCTCCAAGCAGAAGCTCGCGCTCTGCCTCGGCAAGACCATCGGCGGCGAGCCGGTCATCGCCGATCTCGCCCGCATGCCGCACCTGCTGGTCGCCGGCACCACCGGCTCGGGCAAGTCGGTGGCGATCAACACCATGATCCTGTCCCTCGTCTACCGGCTGACGCCTGCCGAGTGCCGCCTGATCATGGTCGATCCCAAGATGCTCGAGCTCTCGGTCTATGACGGCATTCCCCATCTGCTCACGCCGGTCGTCACCGACCCGAAGAAGGCGGTGGTGGCGCTCAAATGGGCGGTGCGCGAGATGGAGGACCGCTACCGCAAGATGTCCAAGCTCGGGGTGCGCAACATCGACGGCTTCAACGCCCGCGTCTCCGAGGCCAAGGCGCGCGGCGAGACCATCACCCGCACGGTGCAGACCGGCTTCGACCGCGAGACCGGGGAAGCGGTGTACGAGGACGAGGTGATGGACCTCGAACCGTTGCCGTACATCGTGGTGATCGTCGACGAGATGGCCGACCTGATGATGGTGGCCGGCAAGGAGATCGAGGGTGCGATCCAGCGCCTGGCCCAGATGGCCAGAGCCGCCGGCATCCACGTGATCCTGGCGACGCAGCGGCCTTCCGTTGACGTGATCACCGGCACGATCAAGGCGAACTTCCCGACGCGGATMTCGTTCCAGGTGACCTCGAAGATCGACAGCCGCACCATTCTGGGCGAGATGGGCGCCGAGCAGCTTTTGGGCCAGGGCGACATGCTCTACATGGCCGGCGGCGGGCGGATCACCCGCGTGCACGGCCCGTTCTGCTCGGACGAGGAGGTCGAGCATGTGGTGGCGCATCTCAAGCGCCAGGGCCGGCCGCAATACCTCGAGGCGGTCACCGCCGACGAGGAGGAGGCGGCGGCCCCCGACACGGCGGTGTTCGACCAGGGTGAGTTCGGGGCGCCGGGCGGGGATTTGTACGACCAGGCGGTGGCGGTGGTGCTGCGCGACAAGAAGGCCTCGACGAGCTACATCCAGCGGCGGCTGCAGATCGGCTACAACCGGGCGGCGTCGCTGATGGAGCGGATGGAGCACGAGGGCATCGTCGGCCCCGCCAATCACGCCGGTAAACGCGAAATCCTGCTTGAATCTCCTCACCTATCAGACGATTAGCCTGTATCCTCGGAACCTTGGCCGCTGACCTGCGTCATTCTTGGGCGCTGGAAAAAAGCGCGGTTGCCGTCATAGTGTTTCGCGAGGAGAGGGATCGGATGCGTCTTGTCAGCATTGCCGGCTGGGTCACGCTGGTGTCCGCGCTTGCGGGCGCCTTTGTAGGCCCTTGGCCGGCTGCGGCCCAGACGCTTCCGATCGAGATGATCCTGCCGCCCAAGCGCCCTGTCGCGGGCGGCTTCCGCACTTCCGGCTCATCCCTCCCGACCTCGACGTTTCATCCGATCTCCGCCGCTGCTGCTCCGCAGGCTGATTCGCAGTCCACCCGGCCCGTCGCGCCAGTCACTCCCGGCAGAGCGGTGAATGCGGAACAGATGCTGGCGGCGACCGCTCCGCTTCCACCCTCCCGTCCGGTCGTAACGGCCTCAGCCGAGCCTGAACCCATCGCTATCGCGCCCAAGCCGATCATGACCGCCGCCATGGGCCCGGTGGCGCGGGGAGAGTCGCTGCCGAACAGCGTCATCGTGGAGCGGGCGAATGCCTATTTCACCGGCCTCACCACTCTCATCGCCGATTTCACGCAAGTTGGCGGCGACGGGCGGCGTATGGGTGGGACGCTCTTTCTCCAGCGCCCGGGCAAGGTGCGGTTCGATTACGATGCGCCCTCCAATCTGGAGGTGATCGCCGACGGGCGCTCGGTGGCGGTGCGCGACCGCAAGCTCGCCACGCAGGATCTCTATTCGATCTCGCAGACGCCGCTGAAGTTTCTCCTGCGCGAGCAGGTCAATCTCGGCCAGGACATCAAGATCACCGGCATCAGCGCTGAACCCAACGCGGTACGCATCAATCTGGAAGACACCTCGACACTCGCCGGCACCTCCCGCATCACCCTGTTCTTCGACACGGAGGTGCAGACCCTAAATCAGTGGCGCATTGTGGACGCGCAGGGCTTCCAGACCGTCGTGGTACTCAACAAGGCCCAGAGGGGCCGCGCCATCGACCAGAGCATGTTCCACATCGAATACACACCCATCATCGGCGGAAACGAGAACCGCTAGATCATTTTCGGTGACGTGGATCCGGGTCTGGAGCAGCGCTTCGCGCTTCCCTCTGGCGCAAATCTGTCGTAGCCGGGAAGGGTCTGCCGAGGGGCCTTTTTCCGTGAAACTCACTGTCTCGACCTGGAACATCAATTCCGTTCGCCTGCGCATCGACCAAGTCGGCCGTTTCCTGAAAGAACGGCGGCCCGACATCCTGTGCCTGCAGGAGACCAAGTGCCCGAACGACAAGCTGCCTCTCAAGGAGCTACAGGCCTTCGGCTATCCCTTCGTCGTGCATATGGGCCAGAAGGGCTATAACGGCGTCGCCATCCTTTCGCGCTATCCGTTCTCGGAAACCAGCGTAATGGAGATGTGCGGCAGGGAGGATGCCAGGCACATCACGGTGACGTTGAGCCCCCAATCGAAGGCGGCCTCGGGCCTTACGATCCATAACTTCTACGTGCCCGCCGGCGGCGACATCGCCGACCCGGACGTCAATGAGAAATTCCGCCACAAGCTCGATTTTCTGGCCGAGATGCGCGCCTGGGGTGGACGCTCCAAGCCGGCCTCGGGCCCCGCTATCCTGGTGGGCGACCTCAATGTGGCGCCCCTCGAACACGATGTGTGGAGCCACAAGCAGCTTCTCGACGTGGTGAGCCATACTCCTGTCGAAACTCAAGGATTGGAAGAGCTGCGCCAGGAAGCCGGCTGGATCGACGCCATGCGTGTCCTGCGGCCCGAGCCGGAAAAGATCTATTCCTGGTGGAGCTACCGCTCGCCCGACTGGGCCGCCGCCAACAAGGGCCGCCGCCTCGACCACATCTGGCTCTCCGAATCCCTCAAAGATTCCCTCCGCTCCGTCGACGTGACCCGCGAAACCCGAGGCTGGGACCGCCCCTCGGACCACGCACCGGTGACGGTGGAGCTGGAGCTTTAAAAGAGGTTCAATCCTCGTTTTCACTCTTTGCCGGGATCTCCCCACCATCGATGGCGATGAGCTTCTGGCGCACACGCTCCAGGCCTTGCGTCAGGCGGGTGAGCTCGTCGGCCATGGCGTCCTGCATGGCGGCGGCGGCATCGGGGAATTCTTCCAGCACGCGGCGCATGAGGCTTGGCGTCACGCGGATCACGGTGGAGGGCTCGGCGGCAGTGGCGGTCGCGGGGCGGGCGATGCGGGTGAAGAGGGCCGCCTGGCCGATGAGCGCGCTGGGGCCGGCGACAAAGGCGGCGGGCGAGCCGTCCTCGTTGGCATCAAGCGAAAGACTGCCGTTGCTCACCACATAGCCGCCGTCAGAGCGGTCGCCTTTGCGGAACAGCACGTCGCCGGCCCGCAGGGACCGGGCCTCGGAGGCGAAAGCCACGAGGCGCAGGGCATCCCGCTCCAGCAGGCTGAAGAGCGGGGCCTTGGCAAGGATCGCGATATCGTCGTCGAGGGCCATGAAATTCTTACGGGATCAGCTTGTAGCCGCCGGGCTCGGTGACGAGAATGCGGGCGTTGGACGGGTCGGCCTCAATCTTCTGGCGCAGGCGATAGATATGCGTTTCGAGGGTGTGGGTGGTCACGTTGGAATTGTAGCCCCACACCTCCGTGAGCAGGGTGTCGCGGCCCACCACTGCCTGACCGGCGCGGTAGAGATAGCGCAGGATCGCGGTTTCCTTTTCCGTCAGCTTGAGCTTCGAGCCCTTCTCGTTGGTGAGAAGCTTCGAGCCGGGACGGAAGGTATAGGGCCCGATCTGGAACACCGCGTCCTCGCTCGCCTCGTATTGGCGCAGCTGCGCGCGGATGCGGGCGAGCAGCACCGCGAACTTGAAGGGTTTGACCACGTAATCGTTGGCGCCGGCTTCAAGGCCCATCACGGTGTCGTTGTCCGACCCCTGGCCGGTGAGCATGATGACGGGGCTGCGGAAGCCGTTCTGGCGCATGACCTTCACGGCCTCGCGCCCGTCCATGTCGGGCAGGCCCACATCCATGATGGCGAGGTCGATCCGGTCGCCCTTCACCGCCTCGATGGCGGCGCCCGCCGTCTCGACGATGGTCACCTGGAACTCCTCATAGAGGCCCAGCTGCTCGGCCAGGGTGTCGCGCAGGTCCTGATCGTCATCCACGACGAGGAGGCGGCTGGCATTCGACATCTCAAACCCTTCACATCATCAAAAACAGCGCAAGCACCGGGATCTCCTTAGGAAGCGGTCGAGGCCGCGTTCCTTAATCCCGGATGGTTGCGTTAGAAAAACCTGAGCGTGGCCCTGTTGCCCTGGCAAGCCTTGCACTTTCGGACCATGCTTGGACCAATAGAGTAGTCATTCCCAGCTTGACAACAAGGGGCAGGCCCTGCCCTTCCACTGCCGATGAAGCCCGCTCGCACGAATGTCATCCGCGTCTACCGCTCCCCGCTCGACCACAAGCGGGGGTTGCTGAAGGCTGGCAATCTCACGATTCCGTGTGCTCTCGGCCGCTCCGGCACCACCCGTTCGAAGCGCGAGGGCGATGGTGGCTCGCCGGTCGGGCGCTTCAAGCTGCTCCAGGCTTTTTACCGCCCAGATCACGGGCCGCGCCCCCGCACTGGGCTGAAACTCCGCCCCATCCGACCGGGAGACGGCTGGTCCGACGACACCCGCGACCGGCGCTACAACCGCCTCGTGCCCTTGCCCTGCTCCACCAGCCACGAAAAGATGTGGCGGGACGATCACCTCTACGACGTGGTGATCGACATCGCCTGGAACCGCGGCCCGATCATCAAGGGCCGGGGCAGCGCCATCTTCCTCCACATCGCCCGCCCCGGCTTTCTGCCGACGGAAGGCTGCGTGGCGGTGGACAAGAGCATGATCCGGCGGCTTTTGGAGCGGATCGGGCCAAGGACGCTGATCGAGATCATCGGTTAAGGCATGATCCTGATCGCCACCTGTTCGGAATACCCGCATCCGACGCCCAATCTCGAGGCTCTGATCAGCGCTTTAAGGTCGGCGGGAACCGAGGCGGATTATCTCCCCTGGAAGACGACGCCGTGGAGGCGTTCGCGGCGACTGATGCCGTCTTGCCCTTGTGTTGCTGGGATTACTATGATGATCCGGGGCGCTTCCTCGATTGGATCGAGGCACTGGAAGCGCGGGGCGCAAGGCTGATCAACGGCCCTGAGCTTCTGCGTTGGAATTTCCGAAAAACCTATCTGCTGAAGTTGGCGGCGGCAGGCCTTGCCGTTCCCCAAACCTTTCACCTGCCGCACACGACGCGTGAAATCGTAGAGCAGCGGATGGAGGAGAACGGCTGGCCTGTTGCAGTGCTCAAGCCGGTTTCGAGCCAAGGCGGGCATGGCATTCAGAAACTGCATTGGGCGGAGCGTGACCGATGGTCCATCGACGCGAGKCGAGGCGAGACGCTGCTCCAGGAATATCAGAACGATATCGGCGCCCTCGGCGAGACAACCCTGACCTTCATCGACGGCCATTTCTCTCATGCCGTCCGCCGCGTGCTTAAGACAGGTGAGTGGCGCGCCAATCCACAATACGGAATCACGTATGAGCGGGTCGAGCTGGATCAAACGGTCGTCGAAACGGCCCGGCGCTATCTTAGCGCGCTACCGGAAATGCCGCTTTATGCCCGGGTCGACGGGCTGATCCGTCCTGACGGCTTCATGCTGATGGAGCTGGAGCTGATCGATCCCTATCTCTATTGCGAATTCGAGCCCGGCAGCGCCGATGCTTTTGCGCGAGCGTTGCTGAAAAGAATCCTCTGAGAGCGTGTATGTTTACGGCTCTCTTGCCGCCTTGATAAAATCAACAAAGGCCCGCAACGGCGCAGGCATGTGCTTGCGGCTCGGATAGTACAGGAACGGGCCCGAAAAGCTCTGCTGCCAATCATCGAGGATCGGCACGAGGTCGCCGCTTTTCAGCGCGGGCTCGAGAAAGCCTTCGAAGGTGCCGATGATCCCGAGGCCCTGGATCGCAGCGCTGATTTCGAGATCGATGGTATTGGCGACGAGCTGGCCTGTCGGGCTGATCTTGACCACCTCTCCGTCGCGCTCGAATTCCCAGGGCAGCATGACGCCATGGGCGAAGCGGTGGCGGATGCAGGCATGGTGCAGCAGGTCCCTTGGGTGCGTAGGCTGCCCATGCTCTGCGAGATAGGCCGGTGACGCCGCCGTCACGAAGCGCTGGACGCGCGGGCCGATGGGCACGGCGATCATGTCCTTCTCTAAGCGTTCATCGTAGCGGATGCCCGCATCGAAACCGGCGGCCAGCACATCGATGAAGCTGTCGTCGGTGATGATCTCCAGGCTGATGCCGGGATGTGCTTTCAGGAATGGCCCGACGATCCAGGGAAGCACCAAGCGCGCCACCGCGCCGGGAACGTTGAGCCGGAGCGTGCCGGTAGGACTGTCGCGAAAGCCGTTCACCGCATCGAGCGCGGCGCTCACTTCGTTCAAAGCGGGGCCTAAGCGCTCCAGCAGGCGCTGCCCGGCTTCCGTGGGCGTGACGCTGCGCGTGGTGCGGTTGAGAAGGCGTACCCCGAGCCGCGTTTCCAGCCGCCGCAAAGCCTCGCTTAAAGTGGAGGCGGAAACCCCGCGCAGGCGGGCCACGCTGCGGAAGCTCCGCGCGCGGGCGATGGCGGCGAAGACTTCCAGATCGGCAAGGTCGGGTTCGGCCATTGTTCGAAAATCCAAACAACCTGTTCTGGTTATGCCGGATTATCGCACGAACCGGAAGGTGTCATGGTCCGTTCAAGAGCAGTGCGCCGCTCTCCGCAAAAGGAATGGGACAATGAAATTTCGCCAATTGGGCGTGGCCGGGCCACGCGTTTCCGCTCTGGGTCTCGGCTGCATGGGCATGTCGGGCATGTATGGCCCCTCTGATAGAGCCGAGAGCATTGCGACCATCCATGCCGCGCTGGAGGCCGGGATCACCCTGCTCGATACGGGCGATTTTTACAGCATGGGCCATAACGAGATGCTGATCGGCGAAGCTCTGAAAGGGAGAAACCGCGATCAGGCACTGATCAGCGTGAAGTTCGGAGCCCTGCGCGACCCCTCGGGCGCCTGGATGGGCTATGACGCGCGGCCCAAGGCCGTGAAGAACTTCATCGCCTATTCTCTGCAGCGTCTTGGCGTCGATCACATCGACATCTACCGTCCCGCGCGGCTCGATTCCGACGTGCCGATCGAGGACACCATCGGTGCCATCGCCGACATGGTGAAGGCTGGTTATGTACGTTACATCGGCCTGTCCGAAATGGGCGCAGACACCATCCGCCGCGCCGCGGCCGTGCATCCGATCTGCGATCTCCAGATCGAGTATTCCCTCATCTCGCGCGGTATCGAAGACAACATCCTGTCTGCCTGCCGCGAACTCGGCATCGGCATCACCGCCTATGGCGTTCTCTCGCGTGGGCTGATCAGCGGGCATTGGGAGAAAGGCCGCGAAGCCAAAGGAGATTTCCGCTCCTTCAGCCCGCGCTTCCAGGACGGCAACGTCGAGAAGAATCTGGAGCTGGTGGAAGCCTTGCGCAGCCTCGCCGATGTCAAGCGCGTCAGCGTGGCCCAGATCGCCATCGCCTGGGTCGCGGCGCAGGGCGCCGACATCGTGCCCCTCGTCGGCGCCCGCCGCCGCGACCGGCTGAACGAAGCGCTGGGCGCGCTGGATGTGGTGCTCACAGATGAGGATTTGGCCGCCATCGAGCGGGTTGTGCCGCGAGGCGCTGCCGCCGGTGACCGCTACCCTGCCGCCCAGATGAATCATCTGGATAGCGAGAAGGTTTAGGAGGCTGGCCTACTAAGGGTGTGCGATTTCCCCTCCCCCTTGCGGGGTGGGGTGGGAGGATGCGACCGGGTGAGAGCTTACAAAGTCGAGCGCGGGCCTAACCTCTTCCGGGTGGGAGAGGGGTGCAATCTTTGCAAGCCGCTGGAGCATCCCCATCTAATGCTCAGTTTGGAATGAAAGGCCGACTGCCCCATGCGCCTCCTGATTGCTTTGATCCTCCCCTGGCTGACCTTTTTCACCATCGGTCGACCCTTCGCGGGGCTGATCTGCCTGATTCTTCAGATAACCATCATCGGCTGGCTTCCGGCGGCAATCTGGGCCGTATATGCGCTGAGCCAGTACAACACCGACCGCAAGATCGCCGCGGCCCTGCGCCAGCAGGCTCGCTCGTAGAGTCTCGTCATGGCCGCACTTGTTGCGGCCATGACGCTAGAGCATTTTACCTCTGCTATCCCTCTCTCAGGGCCTTGTAGAAAATCTCCGGCGCTTCGATCTCCCTCACCTTGCGGTTTTCAATGAGCAGGAAACGCGTGCCGACGGCTTCGATGAAGCTGCGGTCGTGGGAGACGAGGATCGCGGTGGCTTCCGAGGCGAGGATTTCCGATTCCAAGGCCTCGCGGCCGGGAATGTCCACGTGGTTTGTGGGCTCGTCCATGAGGTAGAAGTTCGGCTCCGTCAGACGCAATGCCAACAGACCAAGCCGCGCTTTTTGGCCGGGCGACAGGGTGCCGATGCGGCGCTTCTGCTGCTCGACGGGAAAGCCCGCACCCGCCAAGAGCGCGGTGCTGCGCTGATCGCCCAGGCGGAACGTCGACAGGATGAAGCCGTGCGGCGTTTCGTTTGACGGCATCTGCGACAGGTCCTGATCCGTGTAGCCGAGCACCAGCGTTGGAGAGGTGCGGATGCCGGGTGTGCCGTCCGGTCGGGCAATCGCCTTTTGCAGCAGACGCACGAATTGCGACTTGCCGATTCCGTTGCGGCCGAGCACGACGATGCGGTCGCCCTGCTCCACTTCGAGCTTGCGGATATCGAACAGCTTCTCCCCGTCTGGTTTGGTGATCGTGACATCTTCAAGCGCCAACAGAACTCGCGCATGGGTGCCGCGATTGCCGAGACGGATTTCGCCCGGTCGCTCGCGATGCAACGTCAACAGATTCTCTTCCAGCGCTTCGGCGCGCTTCTTCAATTGCTTGGCCTTGGTCAAGGCGAGATCGCTGCCGCTGTTGACGCCGATATTGCGCAACTCGCCCGCGTTCTGCCTTAAGCGTTTGATCTCCCGCCGGTCCTCCTCGTTGCGGTTGGCCTGCGCTTCGTCCTGCGCTTCCATGAGATCGCGGGCGCTCCGGTAGGGATGCGCGAAGACCGTCGAGGCTTCGGGCCGCAGGAACAGGGTCTTAAAGCATCGGACTGGAAATTCGACTCCTGGGTTTTGGCCTGGTGCGATCTGTGATTCACTTGCTGGAACGGGAGGTGGATCATGGGTCACTGCTATTCTCTCGATCTTCGGGTGCGGGTGTCCGACTTTGTCGAGGCGGGCCATTCCTGCCGGGCGGCGGCAGGGCACTTTGCCG